>JAGQVA010000445.1 GCA_020438265.1 Bacteroidota bacterium | reverse complement strand
AAGAGACGTTTCTACCTATGCTGTTTGCGATGTAACCAATGCAGATTCCATTATCGAATCCTACATAAAAGCCTGCCTCGAATTTGGTGGTGTAGACATCATCGTCAACTGTGCCGGTCTGGCTCGTAGTTCATCCCTGACCGATACCTCCGAATCAGAATGGTATCTCATGCAGGATGTATTAGCCAAAGGACAGTTTTTGGTTTCCCGCGAAGGCGTAAAAATCCTTCAGCAGCAGGGTATGGGAGGCGATATTATCAATATCGTCAGCAAAAACGCCCTCGTAGCCGGCCCCAATAACGTAGCCTACGGTTCCGCCAAAGCCGCTCAGGCACACATGAGCCGCTTGATGGCCGCCGAACTTGCCCCCTACAAAATCAGAGTTAACTCCGTCAACCCCGACGCAGTCATCGCCAACAGCAAAATCTGGTCAGACGGTTGGGCCAAAGGACGCGCTGAAGCTTACGGAATTACAGTGGAAGACCTTCCAGCACATTATGCCAAACGTACGCTATTGAATGAGATCATTTTACCAGAGGATATTGCCAATGCGGTATATGCCTTTTTGGCGGAAATGACCAAGAGTACGGGTAATATTGTGAATGTGGATGGAGGGATTGCTGCGGCTTTTGTGCGGTAATAGAAAGTTTAATTATTAGCGTTGATATCTGCCAGGTTCTTTTTGGGGCCTGGCGGATTTTTTTTATTTGTCGGATTTTTGGGATATTTAGATTATGGTATAAATAAATTTAGCGCCTTATTTTATATGGAATTGGTGTTCAAGGGAGATTTTGTCATACATTTAGGAAAGCTCTACACACACTGAAAATAGAGTGTAGATGAATTCTAGTTATCATTCATAAGTGAAAATATGAAAAAAAGGAGCGGGAAAAAATTAGAAAACCTTGTAAAATTAATACAGGAAGCTCTTAAAGATTTACCACAAACTAAAATATTTCAGAATTATAAAATTGATAATAAAGGAGGACGTTCTAGTGCCTTCGGCACGAAGTTACTCACCGTTAATAGCTTTTAATTTATAGCCTTTGTGGAACCCCTTAAATTCCCAATTGAGTGGTTTGTACAGGCACAGGTTATAAAAATCGATATAGATTTCTATTTTTCTTTCGAGTTCTTCGACCGAAGTGAAATGTCCATGACTGATCACATGTCTTTGCAACTTGGCAAACCAATTTTCAATGGGATTTAACCACGAACAATGTTTGGGTGTGTAAACAAATCGAATCCTATGTTGCTCCATTTGGAGAAATGTCTTTCTTGTTTTCATACTTTTGAGGATACCCTTACGGCCTTTGATTCCCAGTGGTTCCTCAAAACCGATCTGTTGGGCCACCCATTTAACCAGAGATTCAGATTGATGGGTGTTGAGTTGATCGGCCATAAAGATGATCTGATCCTCCGGGGGAAATGAAGCTACCGTTTGCTTAATGAAGCAGAGAAAATCTTCTTCGTTACGGGTGGGGTGTAGCCGATGACTCAGGAGTTTTCCTGTTCCCACATCTGTGCTAGCCATCAGGCAGGTAGTTCCATGACGGATATATTCGTATTCGATTCGTCGGGGACTTCCTTTTTCCATTGGATGTTCAGCAGTAATCCGTTCAAGCGCCTGGATATTGGTTTTTTCATCTACACTGACCAGATGCATCTGCGGATGTTCCCTCTTCAAAGCCTCAAGGATCAGTTGGCAAATCCCATTGACATGAGCGACAAAACGCTCCCAATGATCGATTTTTGGAAAAAGCCAATAGCGGGACTTATGAGGTTGGAGTTTCTCTCTTTTTTAAAATCTCACTCACATAGCGTGGTGAGATCGTATCAACAATTCCCTTGGCCTGGGCTACATGAGCCAGCATCTCTCGGTTCCACTGGGTCAGAGCAATGCCGTGATCCTCCGGCTTTTCACAGGCTAAAGCAATGATTTGTTTTTTCTGAGCCAGAGTAATCCGCCTGGGAGCCCCACTACGCGGCTCATCCTGGACCACCTCAAGCAGCCGTTTCAAAAGAGCCAAGTCGCTCACTCCTTCTCCATTGGGTCCTGATTCATAAGCCAACACTGATTCATAGGCTGACTCCCAACGTCTTCGCCATTTTTTGATCGTGTTGATATCTACCCCTAATTTTCGTTTGATCCCGCCATGACTCATGCCCTCGCGGGCCAGCAGCAGGATCGATAGTCTTTGTTTGAGATGGTGAGAAAGGGAATGTTTGGCCCAATGTTTCCTGAGCAAGTGATATTGACGCCCTGTCATGGTGATGGCTTTCGCTGGTGGTTTACCTCTACTCATAGAATATCATCTTAAAGAAAAAGCAAGATACCAAAATACTATCATTTATTTTGTGCCGAAGGCACTAGGGAGATTGATATTCTAATTAAATCTTCAATAAATGGCATGGAGATTCTGATTGCTATTGAATGTAAAAACTTTAAAAAACCGATTCCAGTAGAAAAGATTGAAGCTTTCCATAGTAAGTGTTTAAGAATAAAAGGAATATCAAAAAAAGTGTTCGTATCATCAAATGGCTATCAAGCTGATGCTTTTGGTGCCGCTAAAGATTTTGAGATTGATTTATATCACCTAAATGAAATTTCTCAAAATGCAATTGTAGAATGGTTACCACAAATTAAACAGTTAAATGCCAATATTAAAATAAAATTACCTTATAAAATCAGTATTGACAAAGATGAGGCTGAATTTGTACCTAACGCAACAGAAGACCATGTTAAGGTATTTCTTCCTGAAAAAGAAATACCAATCTCAATTCCTATGTTATTATGGAATCATTTTGTTGTTACCAAGCAAATCCAAATTAAAAACTATATGTTATTAGATTTTATGAGAAGGAAAGAAAAGGATTATTCAATTGTAAAAACAGAAATACCTTTCCGGTATCGACATAAAGGTCTATATACGATTGGAGCTGATAATAAAAAAATTCCTATTCTTGAAATTACTGCTTCATTGGTTTGTTGGTATGAAGAAACTGATGTTAATGCAATTGAAGCTAAAACATATGGTAAGGACAATGCTTTTGCTGAAGCGAACTTATTATCATTAGATATTGGGAGCCAAGAAAAAATTGATATTATTTTTTCTGGCAAAAAGGATATGACTGTTTTTCAAACAACTAATGATGGTAATGTGAATAAATTACAGACTCTTGTATCCTATGATCCCAAGGAAGATAAATTCGAATTCTACGATTATAATGAAAGTGACGAGGATTAGGCAATTTACATCAAACAATAATTCAATTCACTCTTTAATCGAGGAGGGGCAGCATTATATAAAAGAAAACCCTACCAATCTTCCCCCAAAATTCGTAAATTAAGCCAGAATACTAATAAGACAGTCAATGAGTGTTATTATCACAGACGATATCCTAAGACTAGCCAATATGTCAGAACCAGAATTCAAACTGGAATTAGGAATATTCCTGTATTCACGTAAAATTTTGACCTTAGGCAAAGCGAGTGAATTTGTTGGTATTCCTAAACTCATCTTCCAGCAAGCACTTGCGAAAAGAGAAATATTTGTTTCCTATGATCAGGAGGAGTTTGATCAGGATTTGGCAGAAATTAAAGCAAAGTACGGTAAGTCTTGATAGTTGTAAGTGATACTTCTGCGATCAGTTCACTATTGGTAATTAATCGTCTGGATCTATTGGAGAAGGTCTATGGACATGTTATTATCCCACGAGTAGTTCTGGAAGAAATACTTGCTTTAGAAAATTTTGGATATGATATAAGTGCTATTCATGAAGCTTCCTGGTTGGAAATTACTGAGCCATCCAATAGAGAATTAGAAGCCGAATTACATAAATTTCTTGATGCAGGAGAGTCAGCCGCGATTGCTTTAGCAAAAGAGTTAAATCCTGACTATTTGATTATAGATGAAAAAAAAGGGCGGGAAGCTGCGAAAATATTGGGTGTTGCAATTATCGGATTGGTGGGAATATTAATTGAAGCGAAAGAGCAAAAAATCATTACTCAAGTTAAGCCAATCCTTGACGAATTAATGGAAAAAGCAGGTTTCCGAATAAGTAGTACATTCTATTCCTATATTCTGAATCAAATAGATGAGTCCCCCATATAGAAACCTAAAATGAGAAAACCACTCAAAATACCAAGAATCATAAAAATCAATCAGATAAGTGGATTTCAGGTTTTCTGTGCATTTAATAACGGAGAACACCGAATCATAGATTTTAAGCAATTATTTGAAAAGTGGAATTATCAGTCTGATGATTTTCGATCCAAATTATTAGATCAGGAAGAGTTTTCGAAGGTGAGGGTGAATGAAGGAACTTTGCAGTGGCCAAACTTAACTCAGAAACTCAAACTTTCTAATGGGTTGGAATTTGATGCAATGTTTGATCTCGATCCCGTCGTTTTATATGAAGAGAGTATTTCGGATGAGGAAAGAAATAAAATGTATCAGATTGGAGACCTGATCAAAAACGCAAGGATAGAAGCAGGGTTAACTCAGACAGAACTGGCGAAAAGAAGTGGAACAACCAAAAATTATATTTCAAGAATAGAAAACAATCGGTCCGATCTTGAGGTAGGCACGCTTATCAAAATTATTGAAATAGGATTGGGCAAAAAGCTGAAGATTGGAATTGGATGAATGATTATGGGAATACGCCAGATTTTCCCCTGACTTTCATTTCTTCCCCCTTAAAATGGTTTTGGCAGTAACGATCAAGAATGCAAAGCATTCTTATGCTTATCTGGCGGAAAGCCAGTTCTACGACCCTGGCCTTGCGGGAAACCCTTTTTAAGGGGTTGGTGCTAGTGCGACTCGAAGATGCCATGAAGGTAAGGGTTCAAAAATGGGCAGATGGAGACTCCTAAATACCCTGCATCAGTTTTCATGTGAATGAGAGCGAAACTTTACATATACAGATAAAAAAAACATAACTTCACCCCACAAACATTCCACATTCAACAAACAAAAAAATGAATTTCACCATCAAACTGAAGCGAATCAAAAAAATTGAAAAAATAGAGGGCTATTGGAAAAAAGAAGATTATGTGAATCTGCTTGAATTATTTGACTATTCAGATGCGCAAAGCCTGCCAGAATCAGAGCTTTGGGATATGC
>JAGQVA010000444.1 GCA_020438265.1 Bacteroidota bacterium | reverse complement strand
CATGGAACCTTTTGGGGCGGATCGAGCAATTATGGGGAGGATTACGGGATTGGATGGTGAAATTGCGTAATGGAGACTTTGCCTAAGGGCTAATCAAAACATTTATTGATTTCTTTGCCAGAGGGAAAATAGCATAAATTTAATATGCAACAATTTTGGAAAAATGAGAAAAAAATAAATACTTTGTATTTCAAAGTACTTTTATATTTTATATCAGAGAACTCTGTATGAAAGAAAATATCCTCAACAACATAAACAATCCTCACAGTCTTGAGGCATTGTACCGGGAAAATAAAACGACCTTTAAGCGTGAGTTTAACACCCTTTTTCCCGAAATCAAGGAAAATCCAACGGCTATCGTATGGAACGAGCGGTTAAATTATGAATCAGATAGCATTTCCTGGGGCATCCGGGGGGAGTTACTATTCATCATTATTGCTTCTTTCCTGGCTGGTATCATCGCCAAGACTTATTATTTTCTCAATTGGGAGCCTGAATTATTTTTTCAAAGGAATGTAGGTTTCGTCGTTTTCCCCTTGCTGGCGGCCTATTTTATCTGGAAACAGAAGCTTGAACCCAAAAAAATCATTGCTATCGCAATTATGGTAGTGGTACCTCTGGTTTATATTAATTTATTGCCAGCCAACCCCAAAAGTGATACGCTGATTCTTGCGGGAATTCACCTTCCCTTATTTTTGTGGACGGTTTTGGGATTTGCTTTTGTCGGGGACAGGTTTAAGGATTTTCGGAGAAGAATTGACTTTCTCAAATTTAACGGTGAACTGGTTGTCATGACCACGATCATTGTCATCTCCGGTGGCTTGCTGACAGCTGTTTCAGGTGGCCTTTTTTCACTTATTGAGATAGATATTGAATTTTTCTTTGTTGAGTTTGTTCTTGTTTGGGGACTGCCTTCGGCGATTATTTTTGGGACTTTTCTGGTGCAAACCAATCCGCAACTTGTCAATAAAGTCTCTCCAATTATTGCGAAAATATTCACCCCATTGGTCTTATTCGTCCTTGTAATCTATTTAACCGCCATCATTTTCTCTGGAAAAAATCCTTATAATGACCGGGAATTCCTTATGTTATTCAACCTTTTGCTAATCGGAGTAATGGCCATTATCTTTTTTTTCGTTGCCGAAAACACAAAAGATTCCGGGAGAAATTTCAATACCATCATGTTATTTTCTCTCTCTATCGTTACCATTATCATTAATGGAATTGCCCTTTCTGCCATTGCTTTCAGGATTTCAGAATGGGGCATTACTCCTAACCGGTTGGCTGTTTTGGGAGCAAATCTCCTGATTTTGACCCATTTGCTTTTTGTTTCTTATGAATTATTCAAAGGAGTTCGCAGGAATCAAAGCCTGGAAAATGTGGAAAAAGCAATTTCATTTTTCTTGCCGATATATAGCTTATGGACAATCATTGTGGTCTTTATCTTTCCGGTTTTGTTTGGATTTGCATAGAGGGATAATTCGCATATTAAATGTATCTGAAAAGTGTACGGCAGAGATTTTCTTGTTAATTTATCTCAAGGAAATCAAACTTACCTATGCCTGTAAAAATCTTCCTGACGTTACTAATTTTTTCCTCATATACCTCTCTGTTTTCCCAGATTATTCTTCGTGGAAAATTAACAGAAAACCATACCCATTCTCCCATCTCTTTTGCCAATGTATTCATCGCCGATACCGAAATTGGAACGGTTTCAGATGAAGAAGGGAATTATTCTTTGAATATTCCGACTCCGGGGCAGGCTGAAATCGTGATTTCGCACATTGGCTATGAACCGATAGCCCATATCTTATTGATCCCTGATATCCAGGAACTGGAGTTGAACTGGAACCTGACTCCCCGCGAGACCGAAACGGTAGAAGTGGATATCGAGTCTAAACGGAGCCGAACCTGGAAAAGGCGCTTGAATCAATTTTTGAATGGTTTTATCGGTGAGTCTCCTTTCGCCGAAAAATGTGAGTTGCTCAATCCTGAAGTATTGAGATTTACAGAGAAAAACGGTGTTTTAGCGGTTGAGTCAGCAGAACTGCTGGAAATAGAAAATTCTGCTACCGGTTTTAAAATTCTATTCAGTCTGGAAGGATTTAAAAAGGAAGGAAACCTCATTTCTTATTATGGAAAACCTTTTTTTGAGCCCATGATTCCCCACGATGATAAAGAGGCTAAAAGCTGGACAAAAAACCGGGAAATGGCTTATCTGGGGTCGCCAAGGCATTTTTATCGTTCGTTGGTGGAGAATAAGGCAGAGGAAGAAGGTTTTGAGGTTTTTCAGGTAAAATCTTCTGTGAATGGACAAGAATTTGAGAGGATCAAAAAACTTTCTCTGGAGGCATTACCCGAATACGACTCTCAGAGTTGGAAAATAGAGGTTCCGGGAACACTGGAAATTGTTTATGAAGGAGAACCCGATTGGAGAATGAAAGGAACAATTGGAAACACTTCTTCCAGTCAGGGCCCCGGAGGAAACGCTGGTGGAATCAGAGGACCTTCTGGCCCAGTGAGTCAGGTTTCCTGGCTTCAGGTGCGAAATAAGCAGTTACTGGTTGATTCTTTCGGGTATTTGCTGGAGCAAAGATTTACGCACGAATATGGTTTTTGGGCGGCGGAGAAAATCGCCGAACTTCTGCCTCGTACTTTTGAGATCGAGGCAGCGCTTCAGGATGAAGAACAAATCAAAGGCCCCCGAAAAAACGGGTTTTTATTATCTCCCTCATTGGTTGGGGCAGGGAATATTCAACCCGGAGGCCCTCCCAGAGATGGAATCGCTTCGATTGATCGTCCCCGGTTTGCCCTGGCGGAAAAGGAAAAATTTATGAAAGAGGAGGACTGGGTGATCGGAATTGTGAGAAATGGAAAAGCCCGCGCCTATCCTGTTTTTATTCTCGAAAGACATGAAGTAGTGAATGACCGTTTGGAGGAAGAGAATATTTTGATTACTTATTGCCCTTTATGTGGCAGTGGAATGGCTTTTTTGAAAGATAGCAGTCATGCAAAAACTACCTTTGGGGTTTCCGGTTTACTTTATAATAGCAATCTTTTGCTGTATGATCGGGAGACGGAGTCGCTCTGGTCGCAGATAATGGGAAAAGCGATAACAGGGCCCAGGATGGGGGATTCTTTGAAAACCATTCCCATTGTTTTTACGACCTGGAAGCAGTGGGAAATGCTCTATCCAGCCACAGAGGTTTTACGAAACCCCATCAATTCTCTGCTTGATTACCGCGAAGATCCCTATCGGGGATATGAAGATGAACAAAGGCTCAATTTTAAGGTTAGCGGAACTTCCCGCAAACTGCCTAACAAAACCCGGGTACTGGGGGTGAAAGTGGGCGCTGAAACCATTGCGTATAGTTATCCTGCATTAAAGAAAGAGAAGTCTGTCGAGAGCGAATTCAACGGAGTTAGATTCGAGCTTAACTATGATGAAATGTCGGGAAGTGTCACCCTAAATTCAGCATATTCCGACCAAATTGAATACGAACATGTATACTGGTTTGCCTGGTATGCGTTTTACCCGGAGACTTTGGTTTGGGATGGGAAAGTTCGCCGGGCGAAGAAGAAATAAAAGAAATTCCGTTATTTGCCCCAAAATAATCACGGAGTTGGATGATCCCCATACAATTTTCTCATGCTAATGGCTTTCCCGCCAAATCTTATCAGTTTTTTTTCGATCAATTACAGCCACATCCTGTCAGTTATGTGAATGTTTTCGGAGAAGGAAAACCCAATATTTCCACCTGGGAACCTTATCTCGAAGAATTAATTTTAGACATTGAAGCCAAACATGACCGACCTGTAATTGGCCTTGGGCATTCTTTTGGAGGAGCGCTGACCCTGAAAGCAGCCATGTTACGGCCCGATTTATTCGAGAAAGTCATTATGCTTGATCCGCCGATTTTTGGTCGCTTTAAGAGAAATATGATTCGGGCGGTCAATTTGTTGGGAATCACTGAAAAAACAGTACCCATTGTAAAAAAAGCAGCCAATCGAAGGGATCATTTTGCGGATAAAAAAGAGGCATTTGATTATTGGAAGCCTAAAGGTTTTTTTAGAAAATTTCATCCGACATGTTTTCAGGCTTATGTAGAAGAGGGGCTAAAACCTGCTTCTGAAGGTGGGGTAGAACTCATCATTTCCAAACAGCAGGAAGTGAATGTATTTAAATTACCGCCCCGTCTTTCCAGAACCTCAATTAAGATTCCTGCATATTTTGTCTATGCAACACAAAATGGGGTGCTTACTCCCGGTGAAGTAAAAGAACATCGCCGCAATTTCCCCGGCGTAGAGTTTATTCCCTGGGAAGGGCAACACATGTTTCCCCTGGAAGAACCTGTCGAGGCTGCGGCGATGGTGAAGACGATGATTCAGGGACAAGGTTATAATAAGTGATTAGATAAATTTTTATGGGACGTATGTCCCGGCCCCAGAGGGGCCAAATGTAGGTAGAAGACAGATTTGCATTTTTTTTGCGTGCTGTAGGTACGCAATGTGCTCTTACATTTCGTACCTACGGCACGAGAAAAAGACACCCAGGATATTTCTACCCACATTTAGCTCCTACGGAGCTTTCCAGTTTAACTTTTTCCTTCCACCTGCTTTTTACAATTTAACCCCCATTCCAAGCCTCAGATGCAAAGGAGGGCGAATGATTTCCATTCCCATTACCTGCGTACGTTGTTGCCTCAGAGGGATAGAAGGGTTGTCTGTTCTGTTCCAGGTATAATCCATCACAATGAAATCAAGCGGTAACTCCACATCAAAAAACAGCCTTTTTTTAGATTGAAACCTCAGAGCTGGTACTAAACCAAACCGGGTATATAATTGAAATGCGTAAGTGGAAAACTCATCAGAAACGGCAGGTGCCTTATAGTCATAGTCAGCGCCCACTTGTCCCGATAGACCAAGATATGGAATGACTTTCTCCGAATTTATGGTCAGGGGAACAGAATATTGATAGCGCCAGGATACATCAGCGCCTCCATAAGTACCAATCGCAAAAGTAGTACTATCCTGAGGATTGTCTTTAAACTGATAAATACTAAAAGAAGTCCATTCAAACTGATGTAGCGCTTTTTTTTCAGTTTCAATAACGAGGACCGGGGCCAGTCTTCCGATATAACTTT
>JAGQVA010000443.1 GCA_020438265.1 Bacteroidota bacterium | reverse complement strand
AAAATACATACAACCAATCAGGGAAAGGAAAATCAGGGTATTTAAAATTCCTACTGTATAAGCTGAAATATCAACGATATGCTGATTAACAAATCCCAGAACCCAGGAAATAAGAGGCTGATTATCAGTAAAAAGGACATGCTCTCCAAATGGATAATTCATCCCCGTAAACCAAAACCCGGAATCGTATTTGATATACCAGGCAGGGGTAAAATAATTTTTCCAGGCATCAAATCCCTTGCCCAATACATACACATTTGGTCTGGTGAGAGCCTTACCAAATCCTGCATAAAGTACCGCCAACCCGCCGAGGACGAGAATAAAAGAAGGAATATATTTTTTTATTCTTTCCATTTTGGTTTACAAACTCTGGCAAAAATAGCACTAAATTCTTCAGTAAAAAGGAAAACCAACCTCTTTATCTACCTTGCGTAAACCTGAGCATTTTAAAAACCCCAATACATCTGTATGAAAAAAATAATTGTTCTATTACCTCTCATTCTTCTTTTTTTCCTGCCTGTTACTCATTATGCTTCTTCCCCTTCCGACCAAAAAGTAAAACTCAGACTAAATCTGAAAGAAGGCGATGTCTTCCAGATACACACCCAAATAGACCAGGACATTAGTCAGGTTTTGATGGGACAACCCCAAAATATCACTCAAAGTATCGGTGTCTATTATCAATTTAAGGTACTTGAAGTCAAAGGAAAATTATATTCAGTAGAAGTCTTGTATACCCGAACCTCCTTCGATACAGATGGCCTCCTTGGTAGCGTACACTATGATTCTCAGGAAAACCCTGAGGAAATTCCTCCCACAGCAATTGGATATGCTGCTATGGTAGGGCAAACCTTTAATATGGTGGTGAATGCCAAAGGAGAAGTAAAAGCGATTTCCGGATTGGATCAGTTGCTTGATCACATGCTTGCCGTTTTTTCTGAAAAATATCCCGGTTCGAGTTCTGCCATGGCAGACAGGCTGAAGAAGCAATATGGAGATAAAAACATGATGGCTACCATGCAGCAGATGATGGCTATTTATCCAAATCAAAAGGTAGGGATTGGAGATCAATGGGAAAAGCGTTATGTCATCAATACAGGATTTCCCCTAGAGGTTGCTAATACCTACAAACTGGCAGAATTAACGGATGGAGAAGCCAAAATTGAGGTTTTTTCTACCATTGCCTCAGATCCTACAGAACCTGTTGATATGAATTCTTTCGTTTTCAATTACGAAGTGGCGGGGCATCAGGAGGGAACCCTCACCCTTAATACAGCCAATGGATGGACTACCGAATCATCTGTCAATCAGGAGCTTTCGGGGGAAGTTACGATGAACGGAGAAAGTCTTCCTGATCCACAGACCTGGCCTATCAGCATGTCTACGAAAAACAAATTAAAATCCAATTAGGGAACATTCGTAATTGTCCCGGACATTAGATAATTTGCACCTATGGGTCCGGGATTTTTAGCAAAAAAACGAATTGTCATCATTGGCGGCACTGCTGGTATCGGACTGGCTGCCGCCAAAGCTTTTATAGAATGGGGAGCAAAACTCTCCATTTTGGGGCTTTCGGAGATTGAAGACCCGGAAATAAGTTCTGATTTTTTTCAGGCATCAGAAATTGTGATTGGGGATGCCCGCGATCCGGAAGCTGTAACCCAGGCCGTTGAACAATGTGAAACCCGCTGGGGCGGTTTTGATGGTTTGTTTCACGTAGCCGGAGGTAGCGGTCGAAAAATGGGCGATGGTCCCTTGCATGAACTTTCCCTCGAAGGATGGAATCAAACCCTGGAACTCAATCTCACCTCTGCCATGATTTCCAATCAGATCGCGGTCAAAAAGTTTTTGAAAAACGGAAATGGAGGAACCATTCTTAACACAGGATCTGTCCTGGGTTATTCCCCTTCCCCACCCTATTTTTCTACTCATGCTTATGCCGCCGCCAAATCTGCACTCATAGGTTTTACCCGGAGTATTGCAGCTTATTATGCTCCAAATAATATTCGAATTAACCTGATTGCACCAGGTCTGATCGAAACGCCGATGTCTCAAAGGGCGATAAAAAACCGGGAAATCATGGATTTTATCAAAACCAAACAACCCCTTGACCAGGGACGCGTGGGAAAACCGGAAGATTTAATCGGGTTGGCTGGATACTGCATGTCTGATTATTCTCTATTTACTACTGGCCAGATATTCACCGTTGATGGTGGCTGGCATTTAAGCGAAGGACAAATCTCATCATTATGATTGAAAATACTACGCCTACGGATCAACCGATTCAGGACTATCTCAACAAATGTGCGCAGATCATTGAGGTGATTCGGGCTCAGGAAAAAGACATTCAAACTGCTGCTCAGTGGTTTGCCCGGACGATTCTCGCAGGAAGAATGGTTCATGTTTTTGGTTCGGGACATAGCCGGATCATGGTAGAAGAAATGTGGCCGCGTTATGGGTCATTTCCAGGGTTTAATCCTATTGTCGAATTATCCCTTACCTTTCACAATCTGGTTGTAGGAGCAAATGGCCAAAGACAAGCCATGTTTCTGGAAAATGTCCCGGGTTTTGCTGCGCAGATTTTGCGCAATTTTGATATCAAATCCACCGATTCAGCTCTTGTCATTTCTTCCAGCGGAACGAATCGGGTACCTGTAGAAATTGCCGAAGAGTTTCAGAAAAAGCAGGTAAAAGTGGTGGCATTGATCACAGAGGCCCATTCCCAACAATCAGACAGCAAGCGCGATGATGGGAAAAAACTGTCAGATTTCGCAGATCTTATCCTTGATACCGGTGCTCCGGCAGGCGATGCAATGGTAAGACTCCACAATCTTGATACACCTGTTTCTCCAGGTTCTACCGTTGGCGGTGCGATGATCATTAATTCACTGAAAGCGCAAATTGCCCAAATTCTGGTGGCAAATCACGCTCCTCCCAAAGTGTTAACAGCAGCTTCTTTGGTAGGAGCAGAAAGAGGAAAAGAATTATTTGAAAGCGCTTATGATGAACACGCCCACCGCATTTCCCGCCTTTATGAAAATCTGGGAAATGACCAGGGTAATTGACCAGGGTAATAAAAATAAATGGTTTTCCACTTTGGCAAGTCCTGAAAACCTTATAGTTTAGGAAAACTTAACCAAAACAACACCAATGAAGATATTTACTCCTGATCACCATTTTGTATTTATAGATATTTATTTAAAAAATTACAGAGTGAAATTTTTCGGCTGCAACCTTCAAATTCATCCCTGATGGCTTCCATTCCCATACGCACTACGGTCATTGGTTCTTACCCATTTCCTGGATGGCTGGAGTTTGCATCTGGTCATCTGGATCAGTTTGGTCCGGCAGATATCGAAGAAATGCAGGAAGATGCAGTTATTGCTGCTATACATGATCAGGTAGCCGCCGGACTTGATGTGATTACCGATGGAGAACAAACCCGACTGGATTTTAATCTTTCATTTTACGGGTTTATTCGTGGGATTAAACCCAATTTTTCGCAAACCCGGAAATGGGGTCCTCCTGCTCACGATCAAAGGGGAAAACATGAGATTGTGGGAGAATTAACGGCTCCCAATGGTTTGGGTGTAGTGGAGGAATTTGCAAGACTGAAAAGACTTGCGCCTGAGGGCCCGACGCTCAAAGCCAGTATTCCCGGTCCATATACATTAAGCGGGCGTCTTTTGCCTAATAACCAGTATAGAAACCGGTTTGCCATTACAGAAGCATTAATCCCCATTGTCAGAGATGAAATTGAAGCTTTGATGAAAGCCGGTTGTACAGAATTAACGGTGGATGAGCCTTCAATGAGTTGTTATGCTTATAAAGAAGACACGAAAAAATTTGTCGACATATTTAACCGGACAGTAGAACCTGTAACAGATCAATGCAGATTGTCTACCCATCTTTGTTTTGGGAATTATAAAGGCCGTGCAGTTGGATATAGAAAAATTACCCCCATGTTTCCCGATTTTTTAGAGATGAATGTAGATGAAATTCACCTGGAAATGGCCAACCGGGAATTCAAGGAAATTGAGCTAATTGAAGAAATAGGCAAAAGGAAAGAAGTCGCGATAGGAATTGTGGATGTGAAAAGTTATTATATTGAGTCAGTAGAAGATATTATCGAAAGAATAAAACTTTGTCTTCGCTATATTTCGCCAGACAAACTTTCTATCGCCCCTGATTGTGGACTGAGTCAGACTGCCCGTTGGGCAGCCAAAAAAAAATTAACCCACATGGTTCTGGGAGCCATGGAAACTCGAAAACAACTCTAATGGATCTTATTAAAGCTTACAAAAAGGATCAGGCACTAAAAGACGAAATACTAACCACCCAAAAGAATAAGGATGGGTTTCGCCTCTGGTGGCTGGGACAAAGCGGTTATTTACTCCAATGGAAAGGGATTCACCTATTGATAGACCCTTATTTATCGGATTCTCTGACGAAAAAATATGCAGATTCGGATAAACCTCATATTCGCATGTCAGAGCGGGTGATTGCCCCCGAAGAATTGGATTTTATTCATCTGGCAACCAGTAGCCATAACCATACGGATCATTTGGATGGGGAAACGTTGATCCCGATTATTGCCCAAAATCCAGGGTTGAGAATGATTATCCCGGAAGCTAACCGAAGTTTTGTCGCTCAGAGAATCCAGCAACCGGAAGATTATCCCATTGGGATGGAAGCCCAAATGTCAATCGAAATAGATGATATATGGATTCACGGTATCCCCGCAGCGCATGAAGAGATTGAGAAAGATGCTCAGGACAGGCATATCTATATGGGTTATGTCTTTGAGTTTGGTCCGTGGACGATCTATCATAGCGGTGATACCGTTTGGTTTCCCGAATTGCCTCAATATCTCGAACCATTTAATATCAACCTGGCTATTCTACCGATAAATGGAAGAGCGCCTGAGAGAAAAGTCGCAGGAAATATGAACGCCCGGGAAGCTGTTCAACTGGCCCAGGCCATAAAAGCAGATATTGTCCTTCCCTGCCACTATGATATGTTTACCTTCAATACAGCTGATCCAAAGGAGTTTGCAAGTATCGCAGAATCGGAAAATCAGAAGTACCTGATTTTGCAACATGGGGAACACCTCACAGAAAGGGTTTTTCTATAAATCATGCGAATCAAGGGTAGAA
>JAGQVA010000442.1 GCA_020438265.1 Bacteroidota bacterium | reverse complement strand
GAGCTCGGAAGAGAGGCTTCACCCGAATTGTTTCGACAAATGGGATTCACAGACGAAAATGGAGATATCAAACCCGAAATTCTTGCCACTCTAAAAACAATTCCACAGGGTGCTGCTACAACCATCTGGGCGGCAACTACCCCTATGCTTAATGATGTTGGCGGGGTTTATTGTGAAGATGTAAATGTCGCAAGTCTGTCATTAAGCCAAGATTTTTCGACAGGAGTAAAACCATATTCACTGAATGAAGTTGATGCCAAACGTTTATGGAATTTGAGTGAGGAAATGATAGGAATTTCGTTTGATGTCAATTAATCAACCTGATTATTGGCCTGGACTTTTAGACAAAGTTCAAGCCAATAGTTTTCTACCTTTACATTTAAATAAAGTAAATAATTGGAATACAAGGCAAAATACATAACAGACGACATAAAACTATCCTGGTATGAAAACAAGTTTTTCAAATCGGACATAATGTTTGAGCATCACATGCTGATTTGGTTTATTTCGGGAGAAACCAAAATTGTTCAAGCGGATGCAACATATATCTTTAAGAAAGGTGATATATTTCTCATACCAAGAAACCAATTAGCGACCATAATCAATTACGCCACAAATGAACAACCTCATAAAACAGTAGTAATGCATTTGTCAACGGAAAGGCTAAAGGATTACTACGCTAAATTGGATGTAATACCGAGAGCCCTGGATTCTCCCAAAATATACCGTTTCAATAACCATCCTTTGTTGGAAAGTTGTATGGCTTCATTAATTCCTTATTTCGATATGAAGGAAATTCCCAACGACATTGCATCACTTAAGATAACTGAAGCAATCAGCATTTTGAGAACTATTGATAAGGAGATTGACAATACATTAGCAAATTTTGAAGAACCGGGAAAAATAGATTTGGTTGGTTATATGGAAAAGAACTTTATGTTCAACTTGTCATTAGAAAAGTTCAGCTATTTAACAGGACGGAGTCTGTCGACATTCAAACGTGATTTTAACAAGTATTTTAATTCAACACCTCAACGTTGGCTTACCAGAAAGCGATTGGAATTGGCCCATTATCAACTCAGCAAAAAGGACAAAAAACCTATTGAAATTTGTTATGAAGTCGGGTTTGATAATTTATCTCATTTTTCGTATGCTTTCAAAAAGCATTTTGGATATTCACCAACAAAACTGACTAAATGAAAAGCCAGCCGCTAACAATGTAAATGACTTTTACCCTAAACTTCTTCAAAAGGTATATTCTTCTGCCAGAGAAAACACTGTTTATTTTTGATACCATCGGGATCGAGGTTTTTATCATTCCGGGAATAAATAAGACCCTGGAGCTGAGCATTTATCCTGGGAAATAAATATTTTTATAACTATGTCCAAATTCAACAAACTCGATTGTTATTGAAGTATAAATCAAAATTCATTAACAATTAACAGACAGAAAAATGAAAGAATTTATTCTTATTTTCAGACATGAAAATGCAAACGGAAAAGTCTCACCAGAGCAAATGCAACAATGGATGAAACAACAAAAGGAATGGGTAGACAGTATTGCTGCCCAAAATAAATTTATTGGAGGAACAGGGCTGCTTTTTGATGATGCAAAAGTTGTTGACCATAACAAAATGGTTACCAATGGCCCTTTTGGAGACATTAAAGAAACACTTGGCGGATACATTACAGTTAGAGCAGAATCGTCAGACGAAGCAGCAGAATTCGCAAAAGGCTCACCTGTTTTACAAGGTGAAGGGAATACCGTGGAAGTTAGACAAATTGTCACAAATTAAATCTAAGATTTAAAGCCCCTATTCCGGGACTTTATTTTATGTCTACAAATGATATCATACCAAATTTATTCAGGGTGGAATACAGCAAGATTGTTGCAGTACTTTCCAAAGCATTTGGTATTGATTATATAGAAATCGCAGAAGACCTTACCAGCGAAACTTTTCTAATGGCAGTCGAAACCTGGCCATACAAAGGCATCCCTGAGAATCCAACAGCCTGGTTATATACAGTAGCAAAGAATAAAGCAAAAAACTACTTCAACAGGAACAAAATACTCAGGGATAAAATTTTTCCGGAACTAAAACAGAGCGATAAACAATGGAATGAACTGGACATTGACCTTTCTGACAAAAACATTGCAGATAGTCAATTACAAATGATGTTTGCCATCTGCCATCCAGCTATTTCGGAAAAATCTCAAATTGCTTTGGCGTTGAGAGTACTTAGCGGTTTTGGAATTGATGAAATCGCAGATGCTTTTTTAACGAATAAAGAAACTATTAACAAAAGACTTCACAGAGCGAAAAAAAAATTGCTTTCGGAAAATGTACGAATGATAATTCCGGATGAAAGTCAGTTACAAACGAGGTTAGATACTGTTCTGCGAACATTGTATTTGCTTTTCAGTGAAGGTTATTACTCTGAACGTAATCCTTCTCTTATAAGGAAAGAACTGTGTTTGGAAGCAATGAATCTAGCGTACCTTTTGCTTCAAAACGATTTGACGAATAACCATTCGACCAATTCATTGATGGCACTTATGTGCTTTCATTCATCTCGATTAGATGCAAGACTATCGGAAAAAGGAGAAATCATTTTGTATCAAAACCAGGATGAAAATCTATGGGACAAAACACTTATTGAAAAAGGTTTTTACTATTTGCAGCAAGCATCTAAATGGGAGATAGTTTCCAAATATTATCTTGAGGCAAGCATTGCTTACTGGTACACAGTCAAAAATGATAATCAAGAAAAATGGGAAAGTATTTTAAGCCTTTATGACCAATTACTTAAAATAGATTATACACCTATTGGAGCTTTAAACAGGCTAATTGCAGTATCAAAAGTAAAGGGAAATGGTTTTGCTTTGCAAGAAGCCGAAAAACTTAAATTGAAGGACAATCACTTTTATTACATACTTTTAAGTGAACTTTATAAAGAAACAGATAGAGACAAAACGATTCATTCATTGAAGAAAGCATTGAAACTTTGCCGAACCGAAACAGAGAAGTTATTTATTAAGAAAAAAATCAAAAATATTGAAATATAACTCCAAACCCGACGGCATAACATTGTGCAAAACAGCATTTTTTTAAATTATTCTGAAAAAATGAAATACTTCAAGATATCTTGGGGAAATAATTATTTTGAGGATGAATTTTTGAGTGAGCTGAATTACCTGATTGAAAAATTAAGAGAAATGATAAATAAAGGGCATAAGTGGATTTCAATTGAAATCGCACACTAAAGGTTTCAAGGATTTTAGTATATCTGATAAAAGTAAATAAAAGAAAGATGCCCATAAAAGGGGATAGGGTTCCTGATCTTTGACGGTTTTACAAAAATTGGGATCATATTGGATATTTTCCGAAATTTAAAAGTGTATGTGAGCCGCGTTGCTCTTTTTTTATATGAATACAGAAACTCCCGATCCCAGCTACCACCAGTACGCAGTCATCCTGTTTGCAGATATGGCTGGCTATACTGCACTGATGCAGCAGAATGAGCAGATGGTGCTTGCTATGCTGAAGCAATACAAGCAGATCATCTATGAGGGATCTACGCAGTTTTCGGGGGAAGTGGTGCAGGATTACGGTGATGGCTGCATGCTGCTTTTTGGCTCGGCTGCCGATGGAGTTCGTTGTGCTTTGGCGCTCCAGCGCGCTTTCCGGGCCCAGCGTCCGGAGCTTGCCGTTCGGATCGGCATTCACCAGGGCGAAGTGGTGCGCGACGAATCCCATGTGTATGGAGACAGCGTCAACATCACCTCGCACATCGAGTCGATGGGCATACCTGGTGCAGTGTTGCTTTCCAGGGAAGTGCAAACGGATATTCTGTCCTTGCCCGATTTACCTTGCGAAAGCCTGGGGGTATTTGCCTTGCGGCACGTGGAAACACCCATCGAGGTGTTTGCACTCACCCACGCAGACCTGACGGTGCCTACTACCGATCAAATGTTGGGCAAAGCCTACCCGATTGACAACAGCTCAGTGCGCCCCAACAACCAGTCTGCGCCGATCCAGATTTTGATCGTCGAAGACGACATGATCGTTGGGGCACATATTTCGCTTGTGCTTGCCGAAGCCGGATACGGCGTACTGGGCCTCATCCCAACCGGCGAAGCGGCCCTCGAACAAATCAGGGTACACCCACCCGATCTGGTGCTAATGGATATACAACTCAAGGGGAATCTCGACGGGGTGGATACCGCAGCAGAGATTTACCAAAACTTCCAGATACCAGTGATTTTTCTCACGGCCAATTCCGATGCCGCCACATTTGCGCGGGCCAAAGCGACCTTTCCCTATGCCTTCATCGACAAGCCCTTTCGGCCCTCCGCCTTGCTGCGGGCGGTTGAACTGGTGGTACAGCGTATCCATGAAACCCAAACTTCCGATCCTCCTGCTGCTCAGGAACAAAGACAAGGTACACCAAAGCCACTGAGTGACCTCGTGTTTGTCCGGGACAAAGATCGCATGGTCAAAGTAAAACTGAGCGATATCCGCTACGTGGCAGCCGAACGCAATTATTGCCGCATCCACACCAGCGACCGTCAATATCTGCTTAGCAGCCCCATGAAGTCCCTGGAGCCCCACCTGGGCGAGCATTTTGTGCGCACCCATCGCTCCTTTGTGGTCAACATCAACGCCATCGATAGCTTTGATGAGTTTTACCTCTACCTCAACAAGGACGCTATCCCACTGGGAAAATCCTACAAAGAAGACGTCCTCAACCGACTAAACAGGGTTTAGCTGGTATTCCGGTATGCGTTTATGGATTTGCCTGTTGCAGGGCCTTTTCAATGATGTCACATAATTGGCTGGGAAGAAAAGGTTTGCCAAGAAAAAAAAATTCTGGCCGGTCTTGCCAGGCCGCTGGTAAGTCGCCCGGGTCGGCACCGGATATTACTACTACTGGGATTTCCCAGCGGACCCAAAGGCGGTCAATCAGTTCTATCCCATTCATCGGTCCTTTCAGATAAAGACTGGTCAGAATCAGATCAGGGGGGTGATGGCTGACCATTTCCAACACCTTGTGCCCATCATTGCCGCAGTAAGTGATTTCATGCCCCCATCCAACCAATAGTCTGGTTATATGGGTGGCAAGCACCTGTTTATGTTCGACGGCCAGGATTCTCTTGGG
>JAGQVA010000441.1 GCA_020438265.1 Bacteroidota bacterium | reverse complement strand
TGTTTGGGTTTGATGGTCATAGTATGATAGGTATTCATAAAGTGGAAAGGGAAAGGAATAATCCGATTTTCCTTTTGATATTCGAGATTATGCGGAGCGCCTTCCCCGAAGGAAGTAATCAGAGAATAAGCGGGGAAAGATGCCGGAGCCATATCTACAAATCTTTTTGATAAGTCAAAGGGTTCAAAACCTTCATAACTATCCAGTCCCAGAACAAAATTGGCCTGGAGATAAGGGATATATTTCATGATGAGATTCACATGTTCAGCCACCTGATACAGTTTTTCCTCGCCATCCTTACGCATGGAATTCGATTTATTACCCATTTCATACCATGATTCAATTCCGGGAGCCATCGCACTGAAACCATTCTCTTTCATGACTTTGAGGCGATCTTCAGAGAGAATGGAAAGACTACTTTCAGCAATATGTCTGATTTTTCCTCCGGGAGCAGCTGTGGCGATCACTTCCATATATTCGTCAAACCGAATTCCAAAATTAGGGTCATGCCAGGCGACAATCGGGTTTTTGATTTTGGTCAATAAAAATTGCAGATCTTCTCTGAGCGAATCAAAATCCAGGGGTTGGTATTTTACCGCTGCATCCACACAAAAAGAGCAGGTATAGGGACATCCCATGCTTCCGATCATACTGACTACTTTGAAAAGAGGTGCCTTTTTCATGACCGGTTCTGCAAACTTCCATCTCTCGCGCATACTGGCCAGTCTTACCGGCTGGTTTTTAGAAGCCAGGAAAGTTCCTAAAGGTTTCTGCGGCACACAATTATCCAGAATTTCATCCAGAATCTCCTCATTGGTAAATCCAGCCACATAATCAAAATACCTGATCGCATCATCGGGATAACAACGGGCATGAGGGCCTCCCAGAACGGTTACAATTCCTTTCGATCTCAACAGATTACTCAGGGCATAAGCGAGTAAAGCAGCATGAGTAAACGCCCCTATAAACACAATATCGCGATCATCGGGAATGATTTTTTCAAGGTCTTCGAATCCCGTGAAAACGGTATACTCCACCTCATGTCCCCGCTGATCGCACCAACTGGCAATCACCTGGGGCATAATACTCGCGAAATTAGCATGGGCAACACGGCCGTAAAGGGAATGATTCTCGCCGTTAGTTATCAGTTCAATCACGCCTACTTTTAATTTTGCCATAAGAATCGTTTTAAGGATGAATGGAATGAAACAAACAAAACGCTAAAATTGGGTGCAGGACGACATGACAGCCATTTTTGATATAGACAAACAAATCTGGCAGTTCTCCTAAAAATCATTTTTAAAGTGGGAACTGAATCTTACAAACTGGGTGTAGGGGGGATATAAGATAGGGAAAAAAATGGTTAGATGCAAAAGGATAAATGAAGGATAAACTCTCCCTGAACAAAAGAAGATTCAGAGCTGCTTTGAACTTGGTTTATCTTGAAAATATTTTGGGGGTGTGATGCAATCACCCTAATTTTCTCCTTTAAAAATTGGATTTTTCACAAATTTCTTGTAGATTATTGTCGTATCTAACGTGTTTTAAACCCCTTAAATTTCCTCCTATTAATATCAAGTATGGTAATTCTTTCACCCCCTAACAGAAAGAGTTTACTTGAATGAGATCCCGGTGCTGGAATTCCAATATGATACCGTGGAATGATCCGTACACCCAAAACCTTTAAACCTAATTTGGACAATTGGTATAAAGTCTATACCAGCCTTAAAACTATTTAGATATTTAGTCATGAATACAAACGACCTTCGCAGAATTATTTCAAAATCAATCGATAAAGAAAACAAAACAAAAAAGCTTTTTAAGTTGATTGCCCAAACGCTTGAGCCTTCACACCAGGAGGATTGTTTTAACTTCGTTAAAAATTATATTCAAATGACCCCAAATCTCATTGATATAGCATATAATGCTGCTCAATCTCACGGGGTTTTGCAAAATTTCCAGCCCATATTTAATACCATCTTTGGGTATTGGAGTGAAGAATATGATTTTATCCCGGATTCAAATGGAATGATAGGTTTGTGCGACGATGCATACTTATCCCTGTGTTTTATTCAAGAAATCGCTTCAAGTCGAATTCCAAATACGAATAAGCCTTTAATCAATCTGGATCTACGAAACTCTAACCAAATTATGCGATCTCTGATTGGTGAACCTATAGCCACCAATCTGGACCAAACCATTGCCCAAACGTTTAGCTCTCTTACGATCCAAAATACACTGGCTACTTTGTTTAGCCATCCAGCTCTACAAATGGGTATGCAGAACTTTGGTGGTTTTAATTCAGGAATGTCCCAATACGAAATAGACAGAGAGGTTGACATCAGGTTAGGAAGCATGGGGGTTGTTTGATACTATATGTCAGTAAATAGCGAAAATTCATCTTCTCAAAATACATTTAATCGGGCTTTGATCCATTTACGAAAACAACAATGAGTCAGTATTTAATTAATCGTCGGGAACAAGCTATGGACCGTGCAGATCGCGCACTCGATGCTGCCTGGCCAGACAGAAAAGGGCTGAATTTTGTCCGGGAGATGCAATCCGTAGTCAAGGAGCTAGGGGAAATTGCGGAAGCTATGCAACAAGCTGGTACCAGCGAATTTGAACAAAGTCATACTTATAGATACCTGGGAAGTGTATATTCCGACCTTGCCCCTGCTTCAGGAAAACATTTGTTGTTGAAGGCAAAAGAAGCATATGAACAAGCAGAAAGGCTTCTAAAAGACTCTGATGACATGCTGGCCCATGCAAAACTAAATTTCAATTTTGCAAATACATTGCGCCAAATTGACCCCAATAATATAGAGCAACTGCAAGAAGCTAAACTCAGGTTACTAGCTGCTAAAAAAGTATTTGAAGTTCAGGCACCTCAATATATGCAGAAATTACTTCAAGCCCTGGAATCAGTCAATAACTTGCTTACAATTGCACCTATTGCCAAAGAGATGCAGCAAAGTGTTACTAGTGTAGAAGCCCTTGAGAAAGAGCTTGAAGCAGGGGGAAATCCAATGGAAATCATGGAGAGGTTCAAAGAAATTACGCAAAGGGGAGGAGGTATTGCCGGATTAGTTGGAAGAATCAAGGCGATTGAAAGCCAATTTTCAGATGAGATTAAGCAAAATCAGAAATATGCAGAATATCAGAAGAATATGAATGCCTTAATTCAGATGAGCCTGAGGGGAGAGCCTTTGGATACTCAGGAAGCTACTTATTTAGAATTATTACAACAGAGGATAGACTCTGACTTAAAAGATGGGAAAGTCAATAAAGATCGAGCTGAAACCCTCAATCATATATTGAGTCAGCTTGGGACTATTTTTTCTGGAAACAATAACAGTATAGAAGGACTCATGGAGCAAGTGCAGGAATTGCACCAAAACATGGAGAAAAATTTTGATTTACTGCGAGATCTTAGTCACGGCATTCCCCGTCCACCAATAGGCTCAAGGGCTGCCGAACTGAAAGAGTTTTCCTGGGTATTAAGACGTTTTCTTATAGAAGAAATGAGCCGTCCGAATAAAGGACCTGCCGAAAGCAAGAAGCTTTTAGAACTTAATATACAAGCTGTTAAAGTAGACAAACGTATCTATGAGGCTGGAGCTGATGACGAATTCGCCAAACTTGTGGAAAAAGATGAATTTCGCCCATTCGTTCAATCTGTACGTGCCTTTTCTGCCCGGTCTTATTCCATGTTGGCAACACCTATATGGCCAGTTTCCCGTAGTGCGATACAATCCCAGAAAGTGTATTATTCAGGTTCTGTTGAACGCAAAAATATGGTAGCTAATGCTTGCGGGAAACTGGGATTATCTCTTTTTGAAACCTCCAGCGGTCAACATGTAGCCAATACCCGATGGAAACAGATTCAGTCAGCTATTACCACCGTGTTTGATCTGGGACTAAATGAAGGCCCAGAATTAAGTGCCATTACTTATGAGTTGGGAATAGCTCTCACATTAGGCAAACCTATTGTAATCCTTGCTACGCCAGAGAACCCTCCTCCTTTTGATGTAGATCTGGAAGCACTCATATTAGTTGGAAATTCAAAAGAGGAAGAAAAGCTGGTTGCAGCCATTGACCGCTCCATTATATGGCTTCATGAACATATACGAACAAACAATACATTTCCAACATTGGACTATATACTCTCTGAATATCAGCGACCTCATCAGGATATTTATATGAATCAAACTTTGCGAATCCTGGAACAGCAAAAAGCCTCCCCTGATCCTCTGCTGATAGATAGAACAACTGCTCAATTAGTTGACTTTCTCAGAGATGGAGCTACGATGCAGATTTATCCCGTTTGGAAACCTGTTTACCCAAAGAAGGGGCAAAAGCGTCTTTTTCACATCATGAAATATAGTCCTCCTGCATGGGCGGATGCAGTTACAGAAGCGACTCGCCAGGCATGTAAAGATCACGGAATTACCTATATACGTGGAGACGAGTGTGAGGACCCGGACATTATTCGCCTCATTTGGGAAGAAATTGCGCAGGCAAGTCATGTACTTATAGATTTAACAGGTCTCAGTACGAATGTAGCATTGGAACTTGGCATTGCCCATGCATTAGGAAGGCCCTATTTAATGGTAGGCCAACGAACTAATATTCCTGAAAAGTCCGTAGTGCAGACCGTTTTTCCGATGATATCTAAACTTAGGTTTGACCTGTATGACCATCCAGGTGAATTACCGGAGATCCTTCAAAAATTCTTTAATTAAGACACTCAAAACAACGGATAAACAAAAGCGCCAAAACCGAATTAGACGCAATAATCCCAAATATCACCGCAATGATCAATAAAATGATAACGCTCTAAAACAATTCAAACTCAACCCCTTTTACCTCCGGTGTGATCGTCTCAAAAACAATCCATTTTTCATAATACCCTCCTTCACGAAGGTTTCCGGAAAGCTCAATCGGACGGGAGGGAATGACCACTCCTTCCCGATCAGACAGTTTCACCCGCAAAATTCCTGTCGAAACGGAAACCCGAATATTCACCTGATGAATATGCATGCCTTTGGCAAGTTTTCTTTGATAATATCCGCGAATGGACTCATAACGGCCTTTCCCTGTAATTTTGGAAGTAGATGAAAAGATATTGGTCCGGGTAGTGACAGACCCGCGACTTTTTTG
>JAGQVA010000440.1 GCA_020438265.1 Bacteroidota bacterium | reverse complement strand
TAAAAATGGGATCTACATATTTTTCAATCACTTCGGGGAGTTTGGATGCGAAAGTTTCCTTTTGACTGGGCTGCTGAAGCAAAACATAGGTGTATAAATTAAAACCACCCCAGACGACATTGCGACGATTTTCGGGAAGGGTTACATACGAAGCCATTGCATTGGCGATAATGTGAGAATTGGCTGGCATATCTCTGTACACAAGCGTTACCTTCACTCCATCTTCTCCTACATTTTCGTTTTTGAGAATTTTTCCAATAGGATCTTCATCACCAAAGATTTTGTCGGCCATACTTTTGCTAATCGCAATCGTATTGGGCTCTACCAAAGCGGTTTTGGGATCTCCGGCAATAATATCAAAGGTAAACATATCGAAGATGCTCGAATCTACCAGAAAGAGTTGCCCTTCATTAAACTGCCGATTATTATATTCAAACACCTGCTGACCTGCTCCATTAAAACGGGCAAATTTTTCTACCTCAGGATATTCTTTTTCGAGGGTTGGTCCCAGGGCATTTTGGGTTACAGACCATTTAAAAGAATCGTCTGGTTCAGTGATCGTAGAGGAAATCCGAAATAAACGATCTGCTTTCTCGTGATAAGTATCAAAACTTAACTCATGGGTGAGATAGAGGAGGATAAATAAACTACAGGAAATACCTAAAGTGAGACCCAGTATATTCAGGAGTGTATAACCATATTGTCTTTTCAGGTTTCTGATTGCGGTGGTGATAAAGTTTTTAAGCATATATGCAGCGTAATTAAATCTTAAGAGGATTATTAAAAACAGACAATCTGTAACTTTAATAGTTGGATCTCTTATAATTCAATGAGTAAAGAAAATCTGATAAACCTTACATTTTCTTTATTTTTAGCAATAAACCCCGAAATTTTCAGCTTTTGTTTCCACAATGAATCGGGCATCATAATTGTCCTTTTTAATCGTGTCGTGAGAATTCATTTCCGAGTTCCGTTTTTTCGAAGAATCGAAGAATTCCACTATATTTATTGTCTTGCTCAAGCTTTATATGGCACAAGATCTGACACCCGTTATATTCCTTGCCTATGCAAATGACCGGATTGATCCGGACCGTTATCTCCGAAATCTGGTTTCGGAGGTGAGGGAGATTCGTCAGATTCTGGAAAATAAAGTCAGTCCGCCTTATCGGATTATTATCAGGGCAAATGCTACCTGGAAGGATATTGAAGAAGTGTTTGACCGACATGAAGGCCGGGTAATTATTTTTCACTATGCGGGTCATGCCGATGGAATCACCCTGATGCTGGAATCTGATCAGGGAAGTAGCGCCCCAATCGGGGTAGAAGGATTTGTGCGATATTTGAGCAATCAGAAAAACCTGAAGCTTGTATTCTTAAACGGGTGTACCACGGAAAACCATGCCGGAGCATTGATCAAGGCAGGGCTTCCTGCTGTAGTTGCAACTTTGAACCTGATTAGTGATCGTGCGGCAGCTGCCTTTTCAAAGCGTTTTTATCAGCGTTTGGCTGATCGCAAATCGATAAGCGTAGCCTTTAATGATGCTGAAATTTCTACTCAAAGTCAGTTATATGGCGAAGACGGATACAGAAATTTATACCGTGCTGATCAAGTCTCTGCCAAACCTGAGTTCCCCTGGAAACTATTTGGAAAAGGAATTCACTGGCGGTTGAATTTACAGTCTGGTAGCACAGGAGGAGCGCTGATTCCATATTTGTGTGACCGTGACCGTCAGGTAGAAGTTTTCCGGGAAAGTCTGGAAAATATTCTCGGCGATCCGGCCCATCCTCCACATATATTTTTGCTCTCGGGACGAAGAGGAGAAAGGCACCGGAGTCTGGTCAAACGATTAAGGGAGCAGGATATCAAAAGAGCGGTAGAAAAGCAGTTTGGCCTGGAAACCGGGCTGGTGCGATCCTATGAAATCCGCGACTGGCCCTATACCAGTGATTTGGTGATCCGCCAGCGGAACCTGAAAAGAAGTATTTCTCAGGCGAGTGATTGGCCGGGCATTTCTGGCGGATATTGGGAGGCCAGAGAATTGATGGAATTACATCGTGGAAAAGGGGGAATTATTATTTTTCAACACACGATATTTACTGAAAAATGGGACAAGAATACACTGGAACTGCTCAAATGGTATGCGCTGCATTTTTGGGATGTAAAGAAAGAGGCCAATTTACCCCATTTGATTATTTTTGTTAATCTCATTCACCCTGAAGAAAATCCTTCATTTTTGAGGCGACTTTTTGGAGGTTCTTCAACCAATCAAAAAATTTACCAGAGTTTGTATTCCCTGGCAAAAGAAAACCCTTCCCGCCTGACCTTGCTCAGAGAACTCAGACCAATCCAGTACACCGATGTAGTGGAATGGGTAGAAGAGTATTATCCGGAAGACTTGCGGGAGTTGCCCGATATCATTTACGGTTCCCGGAAAGACAGACCTCTTCCCATGGATGTTATTGAACATCAGTTGATTAAGGAATCGGAGCGATTGAATCGCGGGCGGGCCATGAGAGAATTATTTGATGGAACATAAAAGGAAAAGATGCTGATCAGATCAATAACTGTTTGATCAGGATCGTTGATTAACTAACTTGTAAACAGATTAACTTCTTTGAATTCGCGTGTCACAGGAGGAAAAAAATAAACAGATCATTCTTTTTGGAGACTTTATTGAGTTTCTTCGTACCCATGGCTATCCCATTGGGGTTGATACACATTTAAAGATCAACCGAATCCTGGAAAGGGTAGAGGAGGGGTTTCCTGCAGAAAGTTTAAAGACACTTCTTTCCCCTATTTTTGCCAATAGTTCCCAGCAACAGGAAGATTTTTACCAACTGTTTGATTCCTTTTTTGAAAGATATCAAAGTCATAGCGCTTTTATTTCTCCCCCGCCAGATCCTCCCTCAGAGGATGAAAATTTGGTCAGGAGACCGGGAATGCTGGGAATACTCGCCAGAAGACGATATTATTTATCACTACAAATTATTCTCGTTCTTGCTCTGGGATTTATCGGGGTGCAGGGAATTGATTGTTATATCAAAACCGGAAGAATTCAGGGAGCAGCTTATTGTGTATTGGGATTGAATGATCCTTTTATCATTCCTCAGGATACCCTGGTTGTAACAGAAACTCCCGGAATTCTTGAAGAAGATAAGAATGATCCCAACCTGACAACTTCTGACGAAGACCCTGAGGAAGCCAGTGATCAGTCTCTTTCAGAGCGGCTTCCTCTTGAAAATGGAAAACCCATTGGAGAAGATATTAGCGATTTAAAGGCAGGCATTTTCCAGCAATATGGCCCGCTTGTTAAAGTCTTGTTGATTGTAATCATTATTACTGCTTTTCTGTTTTATGAATTTTACTGGCGGAATAAGCGGAAATTCTTTCTCCTGAAGGAAAGGTCCAAAAGTCCTCCGTTTATCTGGACCATCAACAGAGACCCCAAAGATTTTAAGTTATATTCTGAACAACAGTTTTTTGAAGCATCCCGAAAGCTCAGAGAGCGTGAGCCTGTACAATCTCAGGAACTGGATCTGGATAAAACCATAGACGAAACACTGGAGACTGGCGGGTATCCTTCTCTTCAGTTTAAGTCAAAATCCCGTCCTCCTGAATATCTGGTTTTGATTGAAAAACAAAGCACCAGAGACCATCAGGCAATGTTATTTGACCAACTTATTCTGGAACTGGAGCAACAGGATCTTTTTATAGAAAGATATTTTTATGAAGAAGATCCCCGTCTTTGCTGGAAAAAAAGATATGTGGAGGAAGTATATCTGGAAGATTTGTTTCGCAAATATCCGGAAGATCGGGTGATCGTGATCGGATCGGTAGATCATTTTTTTGATCCGGTAGACGATCATTTGTGTTCCTGGACGCATATCTTCAAAAAGTGGAAAAAAGTAGCCATTGTCACTCCCAAATGCCCGCTTGACTGGGGCCACAGAGAAATTGCCTTATCCCATACTCATGTGTTATTGCCTTCTACCACACTGGCTCTCAGCATGCTGGTAGATATTTTCAATCAGGATCAAAAGATATCTCTTCGTTACTGGCTGGAACAAAACCGTTATCCTATCCCTCCTCAGGACGATTCAGAAGAATTACTGGCCGAATTGGAAGTCTATTTTGATACTTCCTTTGACGGATTTGATAGGAAGTATGAAAAAGGCAGTGGCAAAGAGATATTTACCTGGCTTTGCATGTGTAGCATTTATCCCGAGATATTCTGGGATCTGACCCTTACGCTGGGGGATGCACTGGCTAAGCAAAAAGAGATGGCTCTGGTTACGCCTGAAAATTTATTTAAGATTGTCAGCTTGCCCTGGTACAGAGCCGGAGATATGCCCGACCATTTAAGAGAAAAGCTCATGGTAAGGCTGAGTCGTGAGGATATGATTCTGGCTCGGAAAACGTTGGTGGAAGTGCTCAAAGACAATCCTCCTCCCAAGGATTCTTATGCAGAAGCTGAACATCAACTGCAAATTGCTTTGCAGGAAGCAGCCATTTCCCCGACAATCAGCAAAAATATCAAACTCATTCAGGAGGCTCAAAATTATAGCATCAATCACGAGATTAAAGATTTTACTGTCATCAAATCTTTGAATTCGATTCCGGAATCCATGCTGAAAGTCTCCTTGCCCCAAAAAGTATCCAGTGCGATTTTCAGGCAGGGAATTCCTGCGTTGGGAGCCAAAACCTGGGTGAGAGGCGCTATCGGAACGGCTTTGGTGTTGATGATTATATTTACGCTTGACCCTTCCCGCCTGGACCGGGTACACTCATTTTCCGGTGAAAAATACTTTCTGGAGAATAAATCCTCCCGAATGCGTTACCATACTTATCTGGGGAATGTTTATTTGGATAGCCTGAATTATACTGCTGCGCGGGAAAATTATCTGAAAGCACTCTCACTGAGAGATGAAGTCCGGGAAGAAAGTTATCTGGTTCCTGAATTCAACCTCACCTACCTTACCTGGGAGACCGGAAATCAGGATGAGGCAAAAAACGAATTTGCGCGGATTGGAGATAAAGCTGAGGAAATCATTGCTGATTCTTCCTTAAATGATAATAAGAAAAAGGTATTAGCTACCATTCGAAATGAAGCTAAATACAATCAGGGTGTAATCAATTATCGATCTCAGGAAATTGCCGAAGCCGAGGAGCAA
>JAGQVA010000439.1 GCA_020438265.1 Bacteroidota bacterium | reverse complement strand
GCCATTTTTTCTGATATGTTCTATATCCATGATTTGCGAATTAACATTTGACAACGATATCAGCCTAATAATTGCCTAAAAAACTGATTTAAAGAATCCGGATCACTCTTTTTCTTAGGTAAATCTCCAGCTAATGCATCACAACGATTCCACTCCTTTTCAATAAATCTTTGCAATTCAGGAATCAAATGTATGGTTTGATCCTCAGCTGCTTCTTTCTTGATTTCCAGCAACTCATCTATGATTTGTTTGATGACTGGTTGATCATCCAGGCCAGCCATGAGTTTACCAAACTCCATCGGTGGAACTCCTTTTCCATCAACAATCCACTTAGCTGCGAGCAGAGGTCGAAGTACATAAAAATACTTTTTGAGCTTGATAACTCCAGAGTCAGTTACTGATTTTAATGAACTGGTACAGATGCCCAGATAGTGATGTGTTAATGCTTTGGGAGCAAAATATTCTTCAAACAAACTTCTGAATTTATCTGCAAACCCAGGTGATTCGCGGTATACGATTGGAGACTGTAACCATTCAAAAGGGGTAGCATTTGATTTGCGAAGCAAACCAAGAGCTTTACGAATATCCCATGCATTAAAATCCAGGTCTTTGGAGAAGAAGATATTGATATTGTCTGTAGAGTTTTCAATCGAAAGATACCAGTCTCTGGGATGGACGTAAATGAAACGCACATCATAATCACTATCAGGAGAAGGAAATCCCCAGGCGCGGCTACCGCTTTCACAGGCATGAAGAATTTTGATCCCCCGTTCTTCACTGAGTTCGGTTAATTTGGATTGAATTTGTTGTAGCATATTTTCATGAATGAATTGTCCGATCTGATCAATTCCAGGCCAGACTCTTACGAATATTCCAATAAGTTTGAGGGGATTCTCTCATTACTGAAATCCGGTCAGAAAGGTTTTCATTCCAATCTATTTCCAACGCTTTGAGATTAGAGTAATAATCAGCGTTTATCAATATCTAATGTGAATCGTGCGTTGAAGGAGGTTGTTGTATATGTTGTACCGAAGATTAGGAAGGAGAAATGTATTCCAGTTGATTGTTACATTACCGTTTTTGGGTTAAATTTGAAGAAAGCGTTTTCCTTAAATTAAACCAACACGCCATGAAATTTCCACAACAGTTTTTCATCCTTTTTTCCTTAATCATTTTGGGTCTAAATCAGGTTTATGCTGCTCACTTGTTGGGTGGTGATATTTCCTATCTTTGTCTGGGAAAAAATGCTCAGGGGTTGAACCAATACGAGATTTCGGTATCCGTAATGAAGGATTGTGTCGGTTCTCCAAACTGGCCAATTGGAAATACTCCTTTTGATAAAACAATCAGAGTTAGAATTTTTGATGGGGGAACATCTAAATTTGTCAAAGAAATTACTTTAAATCAGCAGGATTCTACTTTTCTGGTGCCTGTAACCAATGATAGTTGCGGAATTTACATGGAAAAAAACTGCTTTGCCAGGGCCACGTATCAAACCACTGTTTTTCTTCCGGATAATCTAAACGGTTATCATATCACCTGGTCCCGATGTTGTCTGGTTAATAATCTCACTAATATATCTAATTCTGATGGTGTGGGAATGACATTGAGTGGTTTTATACCTAATACCGGCCTGTGTAATAACTCCCCGCAGTTTGTTCATGATAATCCTTTACACCTTTGTCTGGAAGATCACGATGGTTTGAGTTTTGATATAAGTACTGAAGATCCTGATGGAGATTCCCTGACTTATGAGTTGTCAATTCCATTTCAGGGAGGAGGTCGTCTTGATCCGCTTCCCGTTCCCCTTCCACCACCACATGCTGAAGTCAGTTATTTACCGTCTTATAATAGGGAGAACCCCATAGATGGGATAATTGAATTGAATCATGAGACTGGTGTGTTAACTGTGAAGCCTGAAGGCCAGGGGAATTTTATTTTTTCGGTAACGGTAAAAGAGTTCCGAAATCAATTATTAATCAGTGAATCAGTAAGAAATTTGCAGTTGAGTATTTCTTCATGCTCCTTTGTTCCTCAAATCATGCGTCCTGAATCTCCTCAAATTATAGGAGATACCATTATTTTTATAAGGGGGATCAAATCTTGTTTCAGTTTTACCATTTCCAATCCTGATCCTGATCAGATGTCTGAAGAAAATCTGGCAACTTCAGTTGAAGGAGAAATTTTTCAAACTTTGGGAGCTACTTTTTATGGGCAAGGTGGAAAGTCTCCCCTTTATGGGGTGATATGTTGGGAACCAACCTGTGACCAGGAAAATGTAGAGGACGATAAAATTATTCTTAAGGCTGAAGATTCAAATGAATGCCCGGGCTCGAATATTACCCTGGACACACTTTATGTAAAATTGGAATCTCTTATCCCAGACTGCGAGGAAATCAATCCATTTAATCAGGTTGAGATTTTTCGGGGTTTTCCCAATCCATTCTCCGAAGCAATTACTATTGATTTTGTCGTTAGAAAAGCAGGTACTATTACGATTGACATACTTGATCTCCAGGGTCGAAAAGTGGAAACGTTGGAAAAATACTATTCTCAGGGCGGACTTTATCAATGGGAGTGGAATCCAAATGGAGTAACAAGCGGAATGTATATTTGCCAAATGCAAATGAACGAATCCACAGCCTATCATAAAATTGTTTACCAGCACAATTGAGAAAGCATGCTCAAAAAAACCACGCCTTCAACCTAAAATAACAAATCTATAAAAAATTAAGCACAGAGACACGTGGACACCACACTTTTGACCTACATTTCATTTATTTCTCCGTGTCTCAGTGCCTCGTGTTTTCTATTCTAAAACCTACTCCCGAACCCAAATCTTCAACCCCGGCCCATCAAGTCGGAAATGATGCGTTTTTCCCCCGGCGAGATTCATTACATTCTTTTTGTCTTTGACTCCTTTTTCGTGATCAATCGCCTCGGTATTGCCAATTAAACGCCAGTTTCCAGGTGAAAGCCAGACATTATCCCAATCGTGGTATTCACTGCCTGTATTAATCAAAACCAATACTCTGTCAGCAACTACATAACCCAATTGGTAGGGATTGACAGTATCCAGCCAGCGATAATAACCATGGGAAACAGAATCTCTTTGTCGGAAAACAGAGCCATATTCACTGAGTCGAAACCGGTTAAGTCCCTGCCAGAATTCATACATATTCTTGTAATCGCAGTAGCTGTCTTTATCTTTTTTTGATTTGCCGACATTCTCCCAGACAAATTGATTCGCAGCGCGCATATTATAGGTATCGCGTTTTCCGTGGAGGTAAACTTTGGTTCCGCCGATGGTGGTTTTAACGGTTTCTTTTAATTCAGCAAGGCCTTTGGAACGCATGATTTCGGTCCCTCCATTGGTGACGATTGGGCCCAAAGAGGTGTAGAGTAGGGTAGCGGCAATTTTAAAACGCTCTTCCTCCACGCCAAAACGCCCATCCCAGTTTTCTACTGCAAATTGATCTGCCAGCGTCCAGTTGTCGTGAATATCGAGGTAATTGATCCCGCTTAAGGGTGTTTTATCATCGGGGAATTTATTCATCAATCCCAGTTTGACTTTATCCTTTTCATTGAAATTAGCTCCTGCATAACCACGATCACGGTTTTTATCATGAGGGTTTCCTGTTCCTCCTTTAAAAGCATTTCGAGCATCATCCTGAAAAAAGGTAATGGGAGAATTGTGTTTGTACCAGTCCCAGTCGGGGTTTCCTTCAAATTCGGGATCATAAGAACCAATCCAGGGCTCTCCATAAATGATGATATCGGGACCTAATTCTTTGCGAAGTTTGGCGAGCGTCTGCCGATCAATCTGCCCCGCGAGATCAATCCGAAAACCATCAATCCCAAATTCCTCGATAAAGTGCTTACACTGATCAATCAGCCAACGCTGGACCATGGGACGGTTTTCGGTTTTTACCTCGTTTCCATATTCGCCAATATGATCCAGGTCTTTGGTGCGATAGTGGTAAATTTTATCGATGGCGTTCCAATGGAAGTAATAATTGATTTTGTCCATGTTCTCTGCCGTGTGGTTGGGAACAATATCAATTATTACCGCAATTCCTTTGTCATGAAAAGCCTGAACCAAATCGCGAAACTGGTCTCTTTCTGCTCCGGGCTCATCACCTTTTTTCCTGAATTTTGATTCGATGGCAAAACAATGAGAGGTACGATAGCCCCACTGGTAATTTTCCAGGTTAATGCCCTGTTCGATCATAAATGGATCATTCTCAAAAGAAGCTTTCCAATCATTATCTTTATAATGAAGAAATTCCTGTACAGGCATGAGGTGCACCACATTAATTCCCAGATTCGTCAAATAATCAAACCCTATGGGCTGACCTTTTTTATTTTTTAACCCGGAAATAGTCATAGCCGGAATTGTACCCTTCAGATTCTCGGCAACGGGTAAACGATCCGTAAAATCCTGAACATGAACCTCATAAGCGATGACACTTTCCATTGGAGGAATTCCTTCTTCAAGCGGAGTAGCTGGTTTGGTTTTCTCCCAAACCCTGCTTCTGCCCCAGGCTTCGTTATTTACCCTGGCATAAGGATCTGAGACATGAACCGGATTCGTTTCATAGAAGTGATTTCCGGGATCACTGGCTCCGTGAACCGTGAAATCATAATATGTCCCTTTCAGGTTAACTGACTGGAAGGATTCCCAAACACCATCAGCATCGGCTTTCATTTCAATCACTTGCCTGGGTTCTCCCCCTTCGGCCTGATCGTAAAGGTAAAGCCTTACCATTTCAGCGCGTGGTGCAAAAAGGCGAAAGACAGTTTGGGTGCCATCATCCGAAATATTCGCCCCCAGTTCTTTCGTAGAATAAATCTCTCTAAACCAGCCTTCATAATTACACCAGGCCCGAAGGCGCTGATCAGGTATTTCGAGGTAATATACTCTGCGAATATCAATAGGCTCAGCGGGGATAATTAAGGTTTGCGTCGCGTCAATCGGCAAAACTTCAGCAATCTCCAGAATTTGGCCTTTTGTATTTGTCAGGCGATAAGCAGCCTTATCATAAGGGCGATAAGCGCCTGTTATTTTTGCCCAAATCGTATTGGGTCGTCGTATTTCAGCTTTTAATGTAGGTATACTCATATTGATCATAAAAACCATATTCCCCCCTTTTTCATTTGGGGTGCCTGAAGGCG
>JAGQVA010000042.1 GCA_020438265.1 Bacteroidota bacterium | reverse complement strand
AAACACAGAAGAATGGATAAATCCAGCTTTGTTTACTTTGTGACTTTTGTGGTTCAAATAACATAAGGCCTAAAACTTTGTTTTTTTTCAACTTTTACAAGGTTGTAATACATAAGAATAGACATAACTAACTTTGTTTACTTTGTTACTTTTGTGGTTCAAAAAAAAACAGACTCCTAAATCCTACCGCTCCACCAATTCCACTCGACGATTCTTCGCCTGCCCGGCATCCTGATGATTACTAAAAACCGGCACCAATGGCCCCACACCATGCGCCTCAAGGCGTGATCTTGAAATTCCATACTGGCTGACCAGTGCTTCAACCACAGCTTTAGCCCGGTTTTCTGCCAAATTGAGGTTATAACCCAAATTGCCTTTGGAATCAGTATGACCAACCACATAAAGATTCAAATTAGGCCTGGCCTTGAGCAATTTGCTGATCTCATCCAGTGCGGGTTTAGACTCCGGCTTAACGATTGCCTTGTCAAAATCAAAGTATATCCCGTAAATAGCGACCTTTCCATATTGATCAATATCCCTGCCCATCGCGTCTGCATCCAGTGAAACCATCCCGTCATCCATCATTTCTTCTTCGATCACATCGATCATGAACACAAAATAATTGTTTCGGTAGGTGTGTCCACCAATGATCACATATACATTTCCCGTAGCTCTTTTGAGCCGGGCAGCGATATAACAGGTTCCCCCGGCATCAGAAGAACCCATGTGGAGCTTTACACCGACATTGGTTGGATAAGAATTGGGCGCGTAAGCAGTTCCTATCCAGGTGCCACCCCCTATTTCTTTTTGTACATTCCTTTCCTCAAATACTCCCTGGGCTAAAACTTCAAATCCTGCTTTTTGAATGGCATTGAGGTAATTTCGGTAAACTTCTGTCAGGGTTCTTTCTTGCTGAAGTTCGTAATACTGACGGTAAATTTTTCCTTCCGTATCAATCCATTTTTCAATATTTCGATAGCCCGTCTGTGGGCCAATGGCAATTTTATATTCCGCAAAGTTTTGCTCCTGACACCAGGTAAGGGCAGAGCCCGGATAACGGGTGATCAGAGGATGGTCTTCGCAGTCCTTGGCGTCATTTTGAGTAAATGTGAATTGATAAAAGAAAATAGTTATAAAAAGGAGAGGTATGATACGAAACTGGTTCATTGTTTCTTTGGTTAATAATTTGTTTGAATATGAGACGCCTACTGTTTATCATGCTCTTTTTGAAATCTCCCACAGATATCACAGATTCCACAGATAAATTCAAGTAACGTTTAGATCTGTGAAATCCGTGTAATCTGTAGGAGTTATTTAAGCGTAATGAAAAATTGTATCCGGAGAACACCTCTAAGGGAAGGAATTTATGGTAAAGGGAAGTTGGTTTGAAAATTCTCTCCGTGCCTCAGTGCCTCCGTGTTTTCACCTCAAAGGCTAATAAATCCGAATTTTCTTTGCCGCGATTCCTGCCTCTGTTTGAATTGTAAGTAAATAATAACCTGCTCCAATTTCTGAAATGTCCAAAGGAATATTCTGAGTTCCCTGTGCCGTACGATTTACGGGCAATTCAATGAGTTTCTGCCCAATGATATTACTCAGGCTAATCTGATAACTGGCAGACTTATCAAGAGTGAATTGTACATGAATTTGCTCGGAAGCGGGATTGGGGTATACATTCATCGAAATCGTTTCAGCCAATTGCTCCTGATCAATGCTTGTCATGATTTCCCCAGCGCGATACATGTGGGCGTAAGTGGCTGCAGCTGGAAAACCAAAAGTACTTGTAACAATGCTGTCCAGATGCAGAAGAATATACCTTTCATCTTCAGAATACCATGTATAACGTACAATATCCTGCTGAGTAACCACTGGAATAAAAAAATCAAGGGTATCGCGTACGGTTTCAATGGTTTTGATTCTTACAGTATTATTAAACGTGCCATAGGGAGTCGTCAGGGTGCCATAAGCGTCAACAACATCAGAAGAAGTACCAAACCTTCTTTGGATTAACGAAGAACCGTCATAGGTTACCTTGTTTTTGCCCCGAAAATGATCACTGAAACTGCTTCCATAAGTAAAGGGAAAAACAGCTCTTACATCCGGATCGAGATTCAAAACCTGATAAAAAATGGTGGAGTCCTGAGATAAAACGCTCGCTGCACCCAACCAACTTAATGAATCATTTCTAAATAAATAATATTCCCAGATATCAGCTGTATCGCCCTGAGGAAATTTAAAAGCCAGCGTGGCAGAAGGAAAACTGTCTGAAAACATGGTTTCAGAAGGATCATAAGCTACCCAGTCCCATTCCTGGTCATAATTTAAGGTACTGAAATCCCAGGTGGCATTTTCTCCGGATGGTCCGGGCGTAAAAAATCCTTCTCCCAAATGAACCTTGACTGATTCTCCTATCTGGAAAACGCTCTGTCCGGTAATACTGGGCTGGGCATTAATATAAATGATCGGGGAACTAAGTAATAACACCAAAAGAGTTTGTAAATACTTCATAGAATTTGATTTATGTGGTTGTTTGTAAAGGCTAAATCTTCTTGATTCTTTGGTCAAAAGTTGGCCAGGGTTCATATTTTACCACATAACTACATAGTCTTATTTAGAATGAAGAAATCATAGCAAATCCAGATTAAATACTTTCTCTGTCTTCTATGTTTTCTTATTCTCCTTAGGCATAACCAATTATTGTCTATGTTTCTATGTGGTAAAAATAACCTGCTCCACAAAAATTGCCAGAGAACCATCTTTTCTACAAAATTATGATACAAATTCTCTCCTATCAATTACCCTTTTGGGGCATTTTTTGATGAAAAATGACACTTGTTCCCATACCCGGGATACCCTCAATCTCCAGACTGGCTCCTGATTCCTGTGCTCTGGACTTCATGTTTTCCAGTCCGTTGACTCTGGCGAGGTTTTTCGGATCGAAGCCCAGTCCGTTATCGGTCAGTTGAATGGTGTATTCGTCTTCACCCAGAAAGGTAATAAACCGCACTTCACTGGCTTCGGAGTACTTCAGGCAATTATTCATTGCCTCTTTAAAAATCATCAGTAAATGACGACGGGTGTTGAGATCGAGTGAGATGGTGTTTTCTTCAGGAACCTGATTATTAAACTGAAAATCAATTCCGGAATGCTCAAAAAGGCTATCGCCAAATTGTTTGATGCGCAAAATCGTCGCCATCAGGGAGTCCTGTCTGGGATCAAGGACCCATATAAAATCTCTCATTCCCGAGGATAATTCTTTGACATTATCTTCAATCCGGTTAAGAAACTCCAGCGTTTGTGGATTTTCTGCACTTTGTTGTTTGAGGAGTCCTGTATAGAGAGAAATTTTGGTGATTTTATTTCCCGCTTCATCATGAAAATCCCTGGAACTTCGTGCTCTTACTTTTTCCCGTTCCTCCAGTGTGGCTTTTTCGATCCTGCGCTGGGTTTGAATTTCGCGTCTGATGGATTCTGTTCGATAGCGAATAATTGCCCATATAATTGCACCTAAAATGATTGTGTACAAAGTATAAGCCCACCAGGTGCGATACCAGGGCGGAAGAATGATCAGTTTCAGGGAAGTTCCTCCATCATTCCAGACTTTGTCATTATTGGTGGCTTTTACCCGAAAGGTATAACTGCCCGGATCGAGATTGGTATAGGTTGCAATTCGGTGGTTAGCATCGGTTTGAATCCATTCATCATCAAATCCTTCCAGTTTGTATGCATAGAGATTATTCTGTGGAAGGATATAGTTCAAAGCAGAAAATCCCAGACTGATTACCCTTTGCCGGTGAGTGAGGGTGATTTGTTGGGATTGAGAAATGGACTGTTCCAGCGAAAACTGGTGCGATTTTACTCTGGGATCTATTTTCTGAATCCAAATCGGATCATTAAACAATCGAAATTCGGTAATCTGTACGGGCGGAATAAAAGGATTGGGTTTGATTTTTTCCGGATCGAAGAAGAGCAGTCCCTTGTCTGTCCCAAAATAAACCAGACCTTGATGATCAATAAAGGAGCTACGCGTCGGAAAAGTCTCAGAAGGAAGACCATCTTCGGTATGATAAGCTGAAAAAGTTTCTGATTTGGGATCAAATCGCGCTAGTCCTTTCTCTGTTGTCATCCAAAAAATACCGGATTGATCTTCCTCCATTCCCTGAAGAAAAGCATTGTGAAGTCCATCATTTTCCTGATATGTCCGGATAATGCCCTTTCCCTGTACAAATTGATGAAGCCCCGTTTGTGTTCCCAGCCATAAAGTGAAGGATGGATCGCTGGAGGGATGAATAAACTTGATGACTTCGTTTTTGTATTTTTCGCCAAGGTTTTCCTGGTGGAAGGTATGCGTTTTTTTATCGAAAGAATATAATCCTAATTGGCTGCCGATCCATAATGAATCCCTTCCTTTCGCAATGATTTGATTAAAGTGATTGGCCTGGTCGAAAGGAATGGGAATCAGGGTATCTGCTTCTGAGTCAATCGAAAAAATTCCCCAATAGGCGGAAACCCACGGAATATCCATCTCATCAACAAACACATGAAAAGTGCGGCGGGTATTGAGATGGGTTATCATTTCGTCCAGCCTGTAGGTGAATTTTTTGAATACAGGTTGACCAGGATCGTCGATTCGGATAATTGCTCCATAATCAGCCATGTATAATTTTCCATTCTTGTCCAGTGCCATTGAGCCAACATTATTTCCCGATAGATAAGCCGGTGAATAGTACAGGGTGTAATTTCCTGTTTGTTGATTGATTCGTACGACTCCCTTTTCTGTGCTTATCCAAAGCTGGTCGGAGTGATCTTTTATTACAGCACCTACGACATTTGATGGCAAACCCTGGTTGTCAGCCTGGTATTTGATCGTTTGAAAAGGATGCTGATAACCTGGAAACATTATCAGTCCGGAAGAAGTTGCCAGCCACAAATTATTGGCATGGTCTCTGAAAAAATCCTGGAAAATGAGCCGGGAAGTAGGTAATTCTCCAAAGAGGTCCGGTTTAAACGATGAAATGGAAAAAGAGGGATCCTGTATGGACATCTGGAAAATTCCTTCAAAAGTACCCATCCAAATCCGGTCTTCATTGTCCAGGTGTAAAGCATTGATTCGGTTTGCTTCAAGGTTTTGGGGATAGGGTTTTGGGTGAAAAGTGGTAAACAAGACCTTCAGGCTATCATTTGGTTTGACGGGGGTTATTTCTATTTTTTGTAAACCTCCCGGCTGATAACCCACCCACAGATTTCCTGCTTTATCCTTAATAATATCATTAGCAAGGCCATTGGTGGCGAAGGAAGTGAGACCTGGCTCATAATTATAATTGATAAAATCCTCTGTTGAAGGGTGGAAACGAATCAGACCAACCGTTGTGCCCAGCCATAAATAACCAAAATTATCTTCGTTTATCGTTAAAATGGTCCGTATTTGTCCTCCCGGTTCATCTTCAGTTGTATTATACCTTTTGAAGGAAATGTGGCCTGATGTGCTGTCTCTGACGATGAGATTCAGGCTTTTTCCGGTACCTACCCATATATTTCCCTGGTTATCTTCAAAGAGAGAAACTACTTCATCAGAACTAATAGAGGTACTGTCTTCCGGGTCAAAACGGAAATTTTGAAAGGTTTCCGTCCGGGGATCGAATAAGCTGAGTCCACCTTTGAGTGTGGCTATCCACAGATTTCCTTTCTGGTCGAAGAGTAGGTCGTAGAGGTTATTATTGCTAATGCTGGCAGTGTCATTCAGGTCATGTTTGAAAGTGGTAAATTTATATCCGTCAAACCGGTTTAATCCATCGACTGTCGCTATCCATATAAAACCCTGCGAATCCTGCGTAACCTTTCTGATTCTATTGGATGACAGCCCTTGATCCTGGGTAAACAGGGTAGGGGACTGCCCAATGATTGAATTGGCAATGATATGGAAGGAGATAAAAAGGACAATTTTTTGAATGTGATTCATTACAAATCTGAAATAGTATGAGATAATTTGGTTGGGTCGATAGATATTAAAAAAACGAATAATTATTGAAGGAAGAAAATAATCCCTCTATCTTTAAAAACGGGAAAATAAATGTCCAAAATGAAAAAAAGGATCAATAAAAAATTGCGAAATTTTCTTTTGATATCGGCGGCGATTTTTCTTGTCCATTTTCTTTTTATCGCGATTTATGGGCTAACTGCTTCTTCATCCAAAGCTGATGTGGCAATTGTTTTGGGAACAAAAGTAGATACAACGGGCCAGCCTTCCCAAAGGCTTCAGGAGCGATTAAAGGTGGGTTTCAATCTTTATCAATCTGGAAAAACAACCCATTTCATAGTCAGTGGAGGAATTGGAAAAGAAGGTTTTGATGAGTCCCGGGTGATGGCTGATTACCTGATAAATCTGGGCGTTGATTCGACAAGGATCATTCGCGATAGCCTGGGGATTACGACTTATGCAAGTGCTGTGAATGGTAAGGTTATCATGAAACAAAGGCAGTGGAATTCAGTCATTATCGTTTCGCAGTATTTTCATCTGCTCCGCTCAAAAATTGCTTTTCAAAAGATGGGGATTACGGATGTGAGTGTGGAAGGAACGAAAACCTATTTTGAATGGCGGGATTTTTATTCCATTTTCCGGGAAATCATTGGGGTTTATTATTATTTGGTGAGGAAATAAATTAACCCAAACCCCTTTGCCAAATTCTCAGTGTACCTCTGTGTATTCTCTCTGCGTACCTCTGTGTTATAATTTTTTGTAACTGTTCTGCCACGCAGATTGAGTTGTAACACAGAGGTTCACGGAGTAACACAGAGGTTCACAGAGGATTTGGGAGGAATATTAAAATATAGTTTTTCCATGTTTTTGAGTTGAATCATTTTTTCATTTCACCAATTAATTCAGTTATTTCCGGTATAATTAATCTGAAAATCTGCTACTGTGGACAAATTAAATGAGATTTTAGTTGCCTTTGGTGACTTTGCCTGGGGACCGCCCTTATTAGTGTTATTATTGGGCGGGGGATTGTTTTTCCTGATTTATTCGCGTCTGATTCCTTTTCGCTATTTCAGACATGCCATTCAAATTCTTCGCGGAAAATACGATGATCCCAATGATCCTGGTGATATAGATCATTATGAAGCTTTGTCTACCGCTTTGGCAGCAACGGTCGGAGTAGGGAATATCAGTGGGGTAGCTGTAGCTATCACCCTGGGAGGTCCGGGAGCTATTTTCTGGATGTGGGTGAGCGCGATGGTAGGAATGGCTACCAAGTTTTTTACCTGTACCCTTTCGATTATGTATCGGGGAAAAGATTCTGAGGGAGAATTGCAGGGAGGTCCGATGTATGTAATCATGGAAGGATTAGGAAAAAAATGGAAGGCTCTGGCTGTATTTTTCTCTCTGGCGGGACTGATTGGTTGTTTTCCCATGTTCCAGGCCAATCAGCTGACTCAGACGATCCACGATGTGGTTTTGGTCCCTAATGGCCTAACCGAAGCTCCTGTATTTGGCTTTTTAGCCGATTGGGGACTTTCCAATGTAGACCAAACCAATCTCCTGACAGGGATCATTATTACGTTCCTGGTATCCCTGGTTATTTTTGGTGGAATCAAACGAATCGGCTCGGTGGCAGGGAAAATGGTTCCGGCCATGGTTTCCATCTATGTCATTTCCGTCCTTTATATTCTCTTTGCCAATTTTAATGACATTCCTGCAAGTCTTTGGTTAATTATTGAAGATGCATTTACGGGGAATGCGGTCCTGGGCGGAGCTGTTGGTGCCTTGATTATTACCGGAATCCGCCGGGCGGCTTTTTCCAATGAAGCCGGCATCGGCACTGCACCTATGGCTCATGGAGCAGCCAAAACCCAGGAACCAGTCCGGGAAGGCCTGATTGCCATGCTTGGCCCATTTATCGATACGATTGTGGTTTGTACCATGACAGCCCTGGCGATCATTATTACCGGTGCCTGGACAGACAAAGAAGCAGAAGGAATTACTGTTACGCTGAATGCTTTTGAGACGGCAATGCCTGGGGTAGGAACCTGGATTCTCACGCTTTGTGTGTTCATTTTTGCACTGACAACGTTGTTTTCATATTCCTATTACGGAGCTAAATGCCTGAGTTTTCTGGCCGGAGCCAAATACAAAAACTATTATAATGTGGTGTATGTAGGGTCGATTATTTTAGGAGCAATGGTATCAGTTACGGCTGCGGTCAGTTTGATCGATGGCATGTATGCGATGATGGCGATTCCGACGATAACTTCGACAGTGATTTTGGCACCGAAGGTGATGGAGGCGGCGAAGACTTATTTTGGGAAAATGAACATTTGAGATAATTGACGATTATGGCCATTTCAAATTCATTCCGAAAAAGGAATACAGGTACTCCTATATTTGATAGGGAAGGGATATACAAAGCCCTCATTCAGGCTTCTCATTTAGAGCATGGTCTCTCCCTTTTGTATATGTTTGCTGCTTTTTCCCTTAAAAAGAATCTGACCGATTATGAGGACCACGATTGTGTGGATGAGGACCGGTTAAAACAATACCAACTGGTGATGAATCAGGTCAGGCTTTGGGAGAAACAATTGCTTCATATCAGCCGTCAGGAGATGGAACACCTGGGAATTGTGATGAACTTGCTGGCTGCAATTGGTGAAAAACCCTATTTATCCCGTCCCAATTTCCCTATCCCTGCCGATGCTCATGAAATCAATATTCCCTACCATCTGAGTCGGTTTAATGCCTTGACCTTGAAACGATTTATGGAATTTGAAAAACCTGACTATCTCGATGAGATTTTACAGGAAACAGATAAGAAAAATTGCAATCAAAACCCTCCCGAAAACCCGGATTGCAAATGTGAATGCCATTATTTTGGCGAGCCTTCAAAATCAACCTATCCTTCCGTTGAATCTTTGTATGAAGCAGTACTTCAGGCTTTTACAACTCTGAATCCGGGCGAAGTTTTTGTGGGTGATTCCAAACGCCAAATTACCTCTGCCGCTACCAATCTGGAAGGAAAGGTTTTCGTCAAACCGGTTTATAACCGGGATACAGCAAAAGAAGCAATCCAGCTGGTTCTCGAACAAGGAGAAGGTGTAGGACTGGTTCCGCTGGCAGATAACAGCCATTTTGAGCGATTTACCAAAGTATTTAGTGATTACCAGTCTTTTATGAAGGAGAATGATATTGACCCGGCTTTGCCTGTGCTTTGTAATCCCATGGTTACTTATCCCAATATGAAGCTTGATCCCAGAGTTACCAATGTGGTTACTGCTGAGCCTGCCCAGACGCTAATGCGGCTTTTCAATAAAGCGTATTTTCTGATGACAACCATGCTTCAGGGTTTTTTTGAAGGATATATGGGATTTTTTGGAAATTACCCTTCATTCCCTCATGCCCAACAAAATCAGGCTTTATATCAGGCTGCGTTTTTCCCTTTTATGACCATGGTGATCCGGCCATTGGGAGAGTTGTTGATGCGTGTGCCCGCCGGAATGGAATATCCTGGTAAAACTGCAGGGCCGGGTTTTCAACTGGAGCCTGATGCAGATGGAAAAATTGTGATTCCCAGAGACCAGACCCTTGACTGGTATATTCATCGTTTTGATGAATTGATAGATATGACAAATGCTGCCAAATCGATGGATCCGGACTCGCCTTATCTTACCAAAACATCCTATCAAAAGCAGATGACCTACTTATATGAAAACCTATTTCGTATGAGGTTGAATTTTATCAATGACTGGCAAAAAGGAGACGTTGTACAATGAAAGAGAATACAGTAAACCACCTCTACCTTCATTTTGAAGGCTATTTTCAGTGCCGGCTGGCAACTGATCCCGATCCAACGAGAGAAGGACGGGGAGTAAGCGGATATACTTATGCACTGGCTGGAGAAGATGATCTGGACCAGGTGATTTATTTGCAGGGCGAACAAATTCCGGATAAAAACTATCGGGAAAGTTTTCCTCCTTATCCTGGTCCCAAAGCGTCGATGGGAGTCAGAGTAACCCAGGTAACCTATCCCAATCTGGTGGAAAAATATGATCCGGGAGATGAAATTCTGGGAGCTAAAATCTTTCTGATGGATAATCCCATCTATGAAATGCGCAATCAAATTGTGTCAGATGGGGTTCAACGGATTGCGCCTATTATAAACCCTTTTCGCATCAGGGTGGAAAAAACGGATTCAGGTTTTGTGTTGGAGCGGTTTGACCCTTTGGCCAAAGATGGTTCAAATACTCCTTCCTGGCAACTCGAATTTGCAGATTACCAAAGGCGGGTACCCGCTTATAATCGCCCTTCAGACGAAGTACTCGAAGCCGTTTCAAGTGAAGGAATGATGGATGTACGGGCCTACTACCAGGAAAGAAAAGAGTGGTTGATGACCAAAATTGCCCTGGAAAAAGCCCGGGACGAACCTGATCCAATCAAAATCAGCAACTGGGAGACTCGTCTGGCAGTGATCAATGAATATAGTGGAGATCCCGATTCATCCACTCCGGGGTTTATAGAAGGAAGAGTCGCCTTGCAATCTATATGGGAGCATTCCATCAGAGGAGGGAACCCCATAGGTGTGGGACTTGACAACCTTTCCGGGAAATTGCTGCCCGGCGATTGGCAAACCCGCTTTTGGATGGGCGGCTGGGATGGTGATGTGATGAGAGGGTATATGCGAGGTTGGCTGGGTATACCGTTTGAGAAAGCCTGATTTGGTCACGGAACTCTTTTTTATCTTAATAAGAAACTGCCTGAAAAACAGGAGGAGAATAATTCGACACTATTCTCCATAAGAAATAAAAAACTTTTCAACATCGTCGAGATTGGCATCTTCCCATCGAAAATACAGCAAAGCGGTATTAGGATTTAACTCATTGGCTTTTAGCATATCGAGTAAACAAGCCTGTGTATTGGGTGAAATAGGAGTCTGGTAATTAATCGGCTCAAATTCAAAATTATAATCAAAAAACTGACTGGCCCAATCGTGTTTAAATTCTCTTTCTGTGATCATTTGATTGGCAAACTGGTCCAGTCGTTCGTTTTGGATAACCAGCTTTTTCGCCCTGAAAAAGGAAGGTTTCCGTTTGTCTTCCCGATGGTAATATTCAATGTCTTTAGACTGAATCGTTTTTGCATCCGAATGACCAAAGATATCTGTCAACCCATAGTTTTCCGAGTTCGCAGCAATTTCCAGCTCTCCTTTTTCCGAACTAGCAATCGCCAGAGTCCAATCTGAAGTAGTTGCGCATTCTGTTACTACATAAACTTCCCGGAAGGAATAAAACACCTGAGTGAGTTTGATAATCAGGCTTGCTCCCAGATCATTCCAGTTGAGAATTTTGACCGATTCGGGGTTATTTCCTTTAAACATAAAACTACCCGGAGAATCAAATGCCAGAACCTGTTTGCTAAACTCGAAATCTTCGCCCAAAGAATTATGTTCACTTTCTCTCCCCGAATAAGGTTTGCTAACACCATCATTGAAATCCCAACTGGCTGGATTTAACTGGATCCCATATCCAAATTCCGCATCATCTTTATCAATAATACCTTCACGATAAATATTCCCAAGAGGAATCATCTCTCCATTTCGGATCTGGAAAAAATCGCCAGGGAAGACATCTTGATTAAGCGGTTTTGTGGGAATAAACCCATTGGTTTTTAGGTAGAAGTTTCGGTAGAATTTTTGGGAGAAATTGGTCATAACGCTGGATTATGAAGTAAAAGTAAAGAGAAAACGATGATCCTGATGAAAATGATTTGAGATTTATAAGGTGATATCGTTTTTACCCTCCGATGATAACTGTGAAAGCACCTGACAGAATTTCTCCACCATGAGCCGTTTGGTCTCCCATACGGGCTGCGGGTTTTCCGCCAATCATAACTGTAGCTGAGCCTTTAACGATTGTATCCGGAGGACCAACACAAACGAGCATATCACCCAAAACTGCTGCCGGCATTTTTTCTATCAAAACGGTTGGCACTCCCGGGCCTACAATGGGCCCGCCAACGTGTGGAATCGGAGGAAGCCCCGGAGTTTGCATGGGACATTCGTGAAAATCGGTAAGTCTTGCTGCTGGAGGCATATTGTTTGTTTTTATTAGTTAATCAATACCATGCCGCCTTTAAGGATGAGCTCTGCTCCTCCCTGAACGGAGGCCATCGCGCTTCCTTCGGCAGAAAATTCTGCTTCGGCAGTTAGTTTGACATTGGTTCCTTGTACCTCTACATCTCCCGGAGAAGACTGGATACTTACACCCTGAGTTCCTTTGATACTGACTTTTTGATCTGATTCAATGCTGATATTCTTAGGACTTTTCATTGAGATACCATCGCTGGACAGGACAATGCTATTATTACTTTCATCCTGAATGGAAATTTGTTTGTCGATGTCACTCACTATAATGGTATTGTTTCCAGGAGTTTTAATGGTAAAAGTTCTGTTTTCATCGTCAAACTGAATGAAAATTCCCTGTTTGGAAAAGATATCTTTACGGGAGATTTCTTCATTTGGGGTGAAAGCATCCTCCCCGGTAGATTTGTCTGATTCACTCATGATAGTTGGGTTTTTGGAATTAAAATTAAATATTATTGGTTTTTTAATGCTTAACAATTGATAAGTGAAAATTGATTGGATTATGATGAAGTGGCCATTTGCTGCTGGAATGTCAATACAATAAATTCAGCCGGGTGAGTTACCGCTACTTTAATCATGACATTCATAAATCCATTGAGAATATCTTCTCCTGTCATAGTGGTTCCTAATCCGCATTCTACGGAAAAAGCACTGGCCGGAGTCGCTCCCTGGAGTCCTCCTTCTTTCCAGACTGTGGTGAGAAAACTGCTGATCATAGACTTAACTGCTTCCCATGTGTTTTTTTCATTGGGCTGGAATACATAGGCATGGGCGGCCATTTTACATGATTGTTCAAGGAAAATAAGGGTTCTTCTGACGGATATGTATTTCCAGTCAAGACTATTTCCATCAAGTGTTCTTGCTCCCCATATCAAAATGCCCAATCCATTAAAAAAGCGAATGGCATTAATTGATTTACCTGAAACTCCATCCACGTTCAGATCTGCCTGTTGATTATCGGAAAGCTGGATAGGCAAGTGAACCGCTCCGACGATGGAAGTGTTAGCTGGTGCATTCCAAACGCCGGATTGATTATCGTTGACAGTGATAACACCAGCCATCCCACCGCTTGGTGGCAAAATATTAGCCTCTTTTAACACATGCTTGAGAATCGTATTATATGTTGTGCTGGCATTGATTAACGCACTATTATTCTGACTTACTGTAAGAGGTGAGGCTGGAGGGCTTTCAATATTAGCCAGAATCTTGGCTGCGTTTGGATTAGGATCGGAAGGAGGGTTCAGGATCGGCTCCAATTGTTTGACATCTCCTCCAAATAGATTGGTATAATCAATATCGGTGTCCTGCATAATGGTCGTACCGATAAATGGATAATATGTAGCCCCATAGTCGAGACCTTTTGCCCCTGTATTATTTCTAAAGGTTTCAATGTCATTGGTATACAGGATGGGATCGGGATTTCTGCCGCCAATCACATCAAAAATACTCACCGCAGTTCCCATTTCAGAGTTCTGAAGCAACATCTCCTGCATAAGTTTACCGTTATTATCCACACTCAGTAATGTTGCTTCAGGTACAATATACATGGTTGGTTCCTGTTCATTTTTGAGTAGAGCAATGCCATTCATTAAATCCCCAAGCTGGATGTTAGGATTAACAATTTGAGTACCAGGTGTCATCGGAGTACCAGAAGGAGGTCCATAACTTCCTACCGAAACGATATAAGCATTTCCACCACCATTTTCATAAAACAACCTGATGCTGTTATACATATAGTAAATGGTATTGGGATCGGGGACAACAGAGTAATAATCTCCTGCAATCAGTATATAATCCCCTTTTTCAGGTTGGGATTTTTCTTTTACCAAATAATACTGAGGACTATATTGTTTCACAAGAGGAGCGGGAGGAGCAGGATCTGGATAACAATAGATAGCCTGGAATTCTGCAAAGGAGGTAATTTTTTGTGGTACATTGAGGTATGATTTGCCTTCATACATGGCCTGCGGAGTGTAGCCGACAAAGGCAGGCACTGCAGTTTCGACTGGGACAATGGAGTTATCAAATGCATTAAGCTCCTGAATATAAACACCTGGCGATTTTATGTTTGATAGATCCATAGGTATTACTTTTGTTTAAGAATTTATTTAGAGGTAAACATACATAGGAGAATTTACCAGAGACTTGTCATCCATATAAGTAATTGAAATATAGGCAGGTTTCGGATTGGGTAATCCTTTAATGATAATTGTCTCCTGGGCCTCCTGAGGCTCTTTTTCGTGTTTTTTTTGAGATTTGTCAATTAAATCAAACTGAAAATTTGGAAACTCAGAAAACGGGATTAAGTGATTGCCAGAAGAAAATTGGAGGGCATCTTGCCCATTGGGCAATTTCACAGGGGATGGTCCTTCAAACCTGATCTGAGGATTGGATTTATCATAAACAGCCAGTTTTGACTGATCATTTAAGTTACCACCAATAAAATAATAAATCCATTGGGTCGACCTTGCCTGAAATTGTATGGAATATTGAATGGGGTTTTCAGATTCAGATAGTTTGATAAGGTCATCAAAGTGGATTTTTACCTGAGCGATTTGGGGTGTTTCTTTGTTTTCAATAAAGTCGGGTTTTAGCTGAATTTGATCATTTTGCTCTGTGTCCATCACTTCATGACTATCAAACATAATCTCTGTGATTTGACCAATCGGTAAATCTGTGTATTGATAAAAATACGGTTCTGAGGTAGTCAGTGTAAATATAAAACTTGAAATAGATGTATTAAGAGTAATGTCGTTCAAGAGTTCAGAAACTGTTGACATTCCAGGCATAAGGAAGGTCAAAGTGTCATTATAAAATCTGAATAACAAACCATATTGTTGCATGATCCTTCCCGTAGATACCTCTGGTTGAAACATCATACCTCGGGCGATATTATTA
>JAGQVA010000438.1 GCA_020438265.1 Bacteroidota bacterium | reverse complement strand
CAGTTAATTCCTCAACCGGAACTTCCCACGCATTGGCGGCAGCTTCCAAAAGCATAGATTTTGCAGCTGCACCTGCTACCCGCATGGCATAATTACCTGTAAAACACACAGAAGAACTTCCTCCTGTAATCTGGAAATTCATGCCCTTGGCAATGGTCAGGAAACTTCCTTTGATCGTCTCAACCATAAATGCAGGAAAATCAATCTTCCCTGCGACAAATCCCTGTATAACGGCATAATTAGCATATTCCTTATGAGCAGGCGCTTCTTCCATGCGAACCAGACTCCAGTCGGCATCCATTTCATCTGCGAGCATCATCGCCAGTGCAGTATGAGTTCCCTGTCCCATTTCAGCATGAGGAATGATTGCAGTCAGCGTATTATCGGGAGAAAGTTTTAACCAGATATTCAGCACCGTATCTTCCCCCTTCGCAATCAGATCCTTCACTTTTTTGGCGCGATTGCCTGGTCTTACGGCTACGCCAAAAACTACTGCACCTCCTGCCAATACTCCGGCAGTGATAAAAGCTCTTCTTGTCCATTTACCCATTGCTTGCTACCTCCTTTCCCGCGTTTTCGGCCATTTGCGTAGCGGCCTTTTTGATTCCCTTTTTGATTCGACTATACATGCCGCAGCGACAAATATTTCCCTTCATCGCCTGATTAATGGTTTCATCGTCAGGATTGGGATTTTCATTGAGCAGGGCAATAGCTGACATGATTTGTCCGGATTGGCAATATCCACATTGAGGAACCTGCTCATCGATCCAGGCTTGCTGGACGGGATGGAGTTCACTTGTTTCGTCGCCAATTCCTTCAATTGTTGTGATTTCTTTGCCTTCCATGGTTCCCACCGGACTGATGCAGGAACGGACTGCTTTTCCGTCGATATGAACGGTGCAGGCTCCGCACTGAGCAATGCCACAACCAAATTTGGTTCCAGTCAGACCAATATTCTCGCGAATAACCCAGAGCAGCGGGGTCATGGGATCGACCTCGATCTGGTGGGTTTTGCCATTAATTTTTAGGGTAATCATATAGCTAACCTACACTTTTTAGAGAAAATAATAAAGACCAATAGCCTGCGAATTTTATTTTTCGGCTAAAAACAAAAAAGGAAGAACCTTAATACAGATTCTTCCTTTAAAACATATTTGTAGAGTAAATTGTTACTGGCAATGCACTTTCGTAACCTTAATTCGGCATTTTCCTGCACCAGGACAAACACATCGCAATTCTTTTAAAGGCTGAACATTTCCGTCCCCATTCCGGTCCCACCATACAAGCCTGCACTGATCACATTCTCCATTCTCTACACATTCAAAGAGATAACATTGGCCATTATGACGAAGAACAACAGGTTTGGTAGAGGTTTTTGTTGCTTTAGGTACCTGAATATCTCCCAAAGAACCAGGAATAACCGGTTTGAAGATTACCAGTTTATTATTGATCATAAATGGCTTGGCAAAAAAATCGAGCCTCTCAGAGTCAAAGATAATATCCGGGTTTTGGTTAAAAACCAGCATCGTGTCGTTAAAAACAGCTTTACTTCTCTGAGCTTGAATATTAGCTGTGAATAATAGAATAAAAGCTAGCAAACTGGTGATAATACATGCGAATCTTTTCATAATTCTGAGTGTTTATTTGTGTGAAAAAATTGTTGATTCACAGGTTGGTATCATCATCATTGAAAAATGTAACTTAAATTTTATCTTTTTTGATTTTTTCTAATATTCTCATGCCCCATTTTCTATTCTTTATTTCTCTCTAGCCAAATCAACGACCTCTATCGTTCCTCCCCTGTTCATCTGAAATCCTAATGAATCCTCCGTTAGCTGGGTAATTCTGACAATAATCTCTACCCCTCCTTCTGCCTGGGTATGTAATACATCATCTGTAATCCAAAACTTTCCATTTTCGATCTTACTTCCATAATCAAGGGTATAGGTACCATCGTTTTCAAAGGTGAAATTCATTTGACCATCCAGCTTTTCACCTGATTGTTCGACTTCCCAGTTAACCGTTTTCCATTTGCCTGCTATTTTTTGTTCATACTCCTTATTCGTACAAGACATGAATAAGAAGCCGATAAGGAAGGAGAGTAATAATTTAGTTCTCATGAAATTTTCAGTTTATTTTTTAGCATAATACAAAATATGCCAATTGTTACTGAAATCTTTATCGAATATGTCAAATGTAAATAAATGAATCTGCTCTCTGTGAAATGAGAGCTCCTGTTTTTCCCATAACCACAGGATAGCTCTTTCTAAATATTTCTCGATTTTTACGCCAAGACCCATCATTCTACTACTTTAACCAAAGAAAATATGACCAAATCAACCATTTTGTCAATCCTGATTATTATGATCATTTCTCTGCCAGGATTTGCACAAAACGATGCCTATCACAACGCACTTCTCAATCAATTGCAAAATGATTATGGCCTTACCGGAGGAACATGGGTAATGACGCCCAATGAAGCTACCAATGTTTCTAATGCATCCAGTTATGGCCAAACCATGACTCAGGGAACAGCCACCGGGCAGGATTTTTCGACGTTGATTACCTTCAATGTTGCCAATGCAGGAACCAATCCCTGGGATGCGGGTTATTTTGTACAGAATGTGAATACCGTTCAGCAAGGAGATCGACTATTGCTCGTAGTTTGGTTAAGAGCCAATGCTGGCGGAAATGTGCCGGGCCAACTCAGCATTTTCGCGGAAAATTCATCCACTTATGCCAAAGAGATCTACCTGACAGTGAACCCGCAGGCGCAGTGGTTGCAGTATTTTATTCCTTTTGAATCATCCGGGAACTTCAGTGCAGGTCAATTGAATACAGGTTTTCATCTGGCTTATCAACAACAAGTGATTGAAATGGGCGGATTGGCGGTAATTAATTATGGAACTTCCGTGCCGCTTTCGAGCTTGCCTTCGCAACTCAATAATGAATTTTACCCTGGTTCAGAGCCAAATGCGCCCTGGAGGGCACAGGCCGCAACGCGAATCGAACAACACCGCAAAGCGGATATGACTATCAAAGTCCTTGACTTACAGGGAGATCCCATTCCCAATACTCCGGTGAGAGTAGAAATGCTTCGCCATCAGTTTGCCTTTGGAACAGCAGTTACGCCCCGGCGACTGGCTGGCAATACACTCAACGATCCTACTTACCAGAGCAAACTCACCAACCTCGACGGCAACGGTCACGGCTTTAACTGGGTTGTAACCGAAAACGCGCTCAAATGGCGAGCCTGGGAGCAAGGTTGGGCCGGAACGCCCGCCGAAACTGTAAAAGGAATCAAATGGCTCACAGACCGGAATATCAAAGTCAGGGGGCACGTTCTGGTTTGGCCCGGTTGGCAATATATGCCCGATGATATGATGTCGAATCAGAATGATCCCGCCTATCTTAAAAACCGCATTAACGACCGATTAAATACGATTCTTAACTATCCTGGCGTAAGAGACAAAGTGCAGGAATGGGACGTGATTAACGAGATTGTTCACGTGAGAGATCTGGAAAATGCGCTCATGGGAACGGCTGGATATCCTACCGGGAGGGAAATTTATCCGGAAATTATCAACCAGACTTTAACTGAAGATCCCAGGCTGACCACCTATATTAATGACTATAATATTTTGTCAAATGGTAGCGTAGTTGGCGCGGATTACCTGCAATACAAAAACTTCCTTCAGGAAGTGATTAGTGCTGGCGCACAACTGGACGGAATAGGTTTTCAGGGCCACATGGGAGGAACGCTGGTATCTCCGGATTCCATTTATGCTATTCTGGACGATTGTTACCAGACCTTTGGTCGCACCATGAAAATCACAGAATACGATCAGTCAGACATCATCAGCGATAATCTTTCCGCCAAATATACCGGCGACTTTTTAACCATGGTTTTCAGCCATCCCGGTGTTGACGGCTTTTTGATGTGGGGATTCTGGGACGGCGCGCACTGGTTTGACAATGCACCACTCTTCGAACAAAACTGGGCGGCCAAGCCTGCGCTGGCTACCTTTAATGATCTGCTTTTTAATCAGTGGTGGACGGATTCCACACTCACGACTGATGCGAATGGGGAGCTTACCCTTCGAGGTTTTAAGGGGGATTATCGGATTACGACGACTTATGGTAGTGCAAACTTGATTACAGAATTGGAAGTGGGGCAGAATGTAGACACGACAATCCAGTTGATGCTTGTGGGGAATGAAGGGTTGTTGGATGCGGGGGCGGTCAGGGTTTATCCGAATCCGGCGCGGGAATTTGTCGCGATAGAACTTCCTTACGCTGATCAATGGCAGATTCAGCTAGTCAATGCCCTGGGGCAGGAAATGTTCCAGACAAACGTTGAGGGAGACTTCCACAGACTTGATTTGTCAGGCTTTTCAGCGGGTGTTTATTATGTAAAAGTGAATCATAAGCGGAACGGGAAAGTCGTTAAGCGGGTCATGCATTTGGGGAATTAAACTTGTTACATAAGATAAGTTTGGATTTGAACCTGTTTTAAGCAATCGATCGAATAGGTACCAACCTGTAAGAGGCTGTCGCAAAAGTCTGAAAATTAAACACGAGGCACGGAGGCACGGAGATAAGTAATTGATTTGCAATACCTCTGTGTCTCTGCGTCTCCGTGTTTTTTCTTAAAATCGACCTTTTGAGACAGCGTCTACTTTTACTCCTTCACCATATCCTCCGCCACAAAAGCCTCTATAATCTCCCCCGCTGAAGCATCCGCCACAAACCCCATCTTCAACGCCCGTTCCGGTGAAAATCGCGTCGGAAAGGTCAAAACAATTCCCTGAATAAAATCATCCGGTACCCAGTCAATGCGGTCAGCAGCTTCTTTGCCACCAATTCGTTCGAGATGCTCTACCATTTCCCCAATGGTGGTAGTCAAACCGGGAAGGTTGACGATACGGCTTTTTCCCCAGGTTTGGGCGGGAAGAGCAGCGGCGTGAATAAAATGTTCTGTTACACGCTTTGGTGAGAGAATCCAGACTTCCACATCTCTGGACACAGGGCAGGTTGCCCTTTCCCCCTGCAAAGGCTCGCGAATGATCGAACTGACAAAGGTAGTTGTGGCTGCATTGGGTTTGCCGGGACGAACCGCAATCGTAGGCAGGCGAAGCACCCGCCCGTCGATAAAACCACGACGGCTGTAATCATTGACGA
>JAGQVA010000437.1 GCA_020438265.1 Bacteroidota bacterium | reverse complement strand
CCGGCAGATTTCTTCCCAACGTGCATGCTCGCGCTCTTCCTGCCAGCCATTCATGGCTTTGAATTTCAGGAGGTTGGCTTCGGCGCCTGTGGTCAGGGTCTGGGACTCTCCTTCGTAGTGGGAGAGAATCAGGGTCTTCAGCTCAGCGTCGTTCATGATTGGAGCGACTTTCTCGGCCAGTTTGTTCATGTTTCGGTATGAACCCTGGAGGAGGAAGGCCGGCTCGGTGCGGAACTCGTCAGCCTGTCCGGCGGAGTGGATGTAGGACTGGTTCACTTTGAGAATCACATCTCTGATGACGAGCATCTTTTTGAGGATGGATACATACTCGGTGATTTCTTCGCCGGAAAAAGCGGTCTGGAAGGAGCCTCCTTCAGTTCCGTTTTCGGCCATGTCAATCAGGGTGTAGATATCTTCCTGCGGACAGGAAGCCAGACGATTTAACGCGGCGTTGGAAGTCAGTGCATTTTCCAGATAACTAAGTTTAAATACATTGCCATTGTCGCCAATAATATCACCCAGGTTATAGGTGTCAGCGCGGTTGGCCAGCATATCGGGAATGCGGAATTTTTCCCCACTTTCGGTATAAGGGTTCCCAGCCATAATGACAGAGACTTTTTTGCCTCTCAGGTCATAGGTGCGGCTTTTGCCTTTATAAACCCCTTCGATCTTGCGCTGGGCATCACAAAGGGAAATGAATTTCTGCAAAAACTCCGGATTACAGTGCTGAATATCGTCGAGATAAATCATCACATTATCGCCCATTTCAAAGGCGAGATTTAACTTCTCCAGCTCTTCCCGCGCAGAAACATTAGGTGCTTCGTTGGGGTCGAGAGAGGTTACGTGATGACCAATGGCCGGACCATTGATTTTCATAAAAATCAGTCCCAGACGATTGGCGATGTATTCCATCAGCGTAGTTTTGCCGTATCCGGGAGGCGAAATCAATAACAACATTCCCATTCGGTCGGTGCGGGTGTTTTCTCCTACCGTTCCCATTTGTTTGGCGAGGTTATCACCGACAATGGGGAGGTAGAGTTCGTCGATCAGTTTGTTTCTGACGAAGGATGTCAGTACTCTGGGTTTGAACTCATCGAGTCTCAGCTGAGCTTTAAACTCAGCCGTCAAACGTTTTTTCAACTCAGTGAAATACTGAAACGCTGGAATGATTTCCTTTTCAAATTTGGTCAGACGGAGCATAAAATCGTGATAATTGAGCTGGTATATTCCATTCTCAACCAAACGATGTTCTCCGGAAAGTCCCTGAATTTCAGCGTGAATAGGCGCATCAACCACTCTTTCTATATTGAGATTATCGCTCCAGATCATCGCTGCTGTTTCTGTAGAAAAGTAACTTAACTGTTTTTCTCCCAACTGATTGACGTAGGCGTTTAGCCAGGTTTGAATCAGGCTAAATTTTTCCACCGGAGCTTCTTTCAGGTCCAGCATAGAGCTACGAAACCGGTTGAGCGATTTTTTCTTTTTGAGATATTCAAAGAAGCTTTCAAACAGGTTTTTTGCCTCCTGGCTGACGATAAAATGATTGTCTGCTGATAATTCATAAAAAAGATAGTGCGTAGCTTCGTCGGCCAGATCATTGGAAAACAAATCATTCATTCCCACGAATACGGCCAGATTTTCCTTAATAGATTTGAGAAGGCTTGAAAACTCTCTTAAATCAGGGAAAACGCTCAAAACGAGGCCTGCAGCTTTGATTTTACGGTTGAGCAAATCGGACTCTTTTTCCGAAAGGCTATTCCAGAAAACGCTCGCCAAAGCTCTGGCTTCCGGGCGATACCGCAGTAAACCTACATTTCTGTGAAGCCTCACCAACTGATCCAAAATCAAAGTCGCATCCACATCGTGAATCCCTTTTACATAACCTTCCTGATAACGATCTTTCATAAAATCGCTGACCAGTTTTTGCTTTTCTTCGATTTTGAGCTTGTCAAATCTCTCGTAATCCTCTGGTGTATTCAGGGTTTTCAGAATCTGATAAGACAGATACTCTGCCCGGTAAACCTGATCATTTTCCGAGAGCAGGCTTTGCCCCCAAAAGGGTTTATGAGCCAAAAATTCTTTGTCTGTAATAACTTCGAAGAAATTGGTGCCAGTCAAATGGAAACACATCTCCCCTTCACGACCGACAATCGTCAGATCGAGGTTTCTTTCGCTGACGGAAAAATGATGTCTTCCCAGACGAATGATATTTTCTCCTTCGGTGAAAAGATCCGTACGGTCCTTTAACTGGCGAATGGCTTCTTCACGCAGGGTCTTCAGACGGGTTTGTAAATCACCCGCTTTCACTGCATCACCCAGACGATTGAGCTCATCAATCATATCTCTGATCTTCGCAATCATCAAATCAGCAGCGAAATAGGCATTGATGTCGTTGACCTCTTTGAACTTGCTTACACGGTTGCGAACGCCCTGTAAAATCCTGTCAGCAGCAGCCATGAGATGCGTGGTTCGCTTATTGCGTTTTTCCAGCAAATAGAGCTTACGAGTCTCAAAAGCCTGATATATTTCTTCTCTTTTTTCCGTGATTTGCGGAATAAAACTTTCAAACTCAGAGAATTTTCCTTCCAGTTCCTCAATCTGAATCATGAGTTTGGTCAGGTATTCTTCACATTTTTCCGCTGTATCACATAGGTCAAGATAATTAACCAAACCCTGATCGAGGAGTTTGAGCTGCGCCTGAAATTCCTGAACGGCTTCTGTTCCGCGCAGATCTTTTCTGCGGGTTTTGAGAGAAGCTCTGAGCGTATTGATCCCTGTATAAATTCCGGAAATATGATCGATGATTTGTACCGTTTGAGTCGCATCATCAATTTTGAGATTATTGACAATGTCAATCAACAACTCCAGTTCATGCGCAATCTGATCAATTTCTTTAGAAGCCTCATCTGCTTCCGCAACTTTGGTGATTTTGGCTACGGAATCTTTGGCATGGGCAAGCTTTTCAATATAAGGATTGAGGGAATTTTCTTCGAGTAGAAACTCTACACATTTTTGAGAAAGTTCGTCGGTTTTGCCAACAACCTGTTTCTCAAAACCTTCAATCTGCGCCATATCAACATAACGAAGATCTTTCAGAGAAATAATTTCCCCCGTTAAGGCCCTCAAATCAGAAAGATAGTTGACAAAATGATCAATCTGCGTAGGTTTTGACCGACGAATTTTATCGAACAGGGCAATGAGTTTTTCCGAAACGGCCTGAGTTGCCACTTCAGAATCATGGCGCATTTTTCTTACTTTGGAAAACTCATCAATAGCCGCCGAAGCTGCTTTTTGTACGCCTGTCAAAGGCTCATCAATCCTGTAAGTATCCGGGTGTTTAATCCAGTGATAGGTATCAAGAATGTCATTGGTTTTTTTCACCAGGTCGGTGTAAAGGTCGCCATACTTGTCTCCCCGACTGATAAGGGTCAAGAGCCCATTACATTCAGCCATTCCCCTGACAAGGTCTTTATTTCCAACCTTAAAAACATAAGCATTGGCCTCGGCATTGGCTTCTTTTTGAACCTTTCCATAAGGAGTTTGCCAAACCTGAACCAAATGGTTACGGCTGGCTTCACTCTCAGCGCGGAAATAACATAATTCTCCATTCGGGAAAATGGTAAATCCGCTACAGAGAATGGGGGTTTCTACTTTTTGTTCTACCAGATTATAAGGCAACAGGGCATAAACACCTGCTTCCTGATCGTAAAAGGTAAACAGATAATCTTCACCATTACTGCTATTGATTCTTTTTTCAAATTGCAGGTCCTGGACGATATTATCGAAAATTTTGTATTCTCCCGTTTGTAAATAATACCCATTGGAGAAGATAATTCCCTGATCATCAGGCAGGCGCACACAGGCTTTTTCAATCGAATCCACCCTTACAGCTTCCTGCATTTTTTGATTAAAAATGATGTAACGCCAGTTTTTTTCCTGATAAGGGCGAATTTTCAAAGCAATGAGATTCCCCAGATCGGCAAAGTAAATATCAGCGTCATCCAGTGTCTGATCTTTATTATCAACGGGTTCCCCATAAATCCCTTTTCCATCATCAGTATTGTCTTCGACTTTGATGGTCAGATCTCCACCAACCGTTTCCACAAAAACGCGGTCCATAATGGAAACGTGAGGGTGCTGGCCACGGCGGTGCATTTCACGTGTGGCTTTTACCCAGGCAAATTCATGCTGATCGGGAAAACGAAATTCGTGGTCAAAACGGTTTCCTAAATAGGTGAGGCTGTCTTCTTCGATCGCCCATTTAAAGGTTTTGATATCGCTGTTAGATTTCCCGATTTGGAAAACCATAAAAAGATAGGGACCAATAACAGCAAATTTGGAGAAGACGGTTGACTTGTAATATTTATACAGGTTGCGAAATTCTTCGTCAAACTTCTGGTCATTAATCAGTGTCAGACCTTCCTGCTGAAAACTGCGACTGGAAGGATCAAAACGATAAATACTAAATACATCAGTGAGTTTAATTTCTGTTCTCAGACCGATGTGTACATTATATCCAAAAAGGAAATGATTACCCATTGCAACCATATCCCTGGGAATACAATTGTTTTCAGTAGTGATCCGGTCATTGGCCAGAAGGACCAAATCCCGGCTGCCAAAGACCTCCCGGCGCAGATCGTTGAGCTTCTGAAGTCGCTGGCGCAACTCATCAGCCTGAGCCTGAAGGCGTTTCTTGACAATTTCATAAGTGCTGTTTTCCAGCTGTATATTTTGGGGTGTACTCATTTTACTCCTTGGGTGTTTTTAAATTGTGAGGCTGCCCGAAGGCAGCCCCGGTGGTCTCCCGATTGTGTATAGAGACGAAAAACTTGGATTAACTTATTTGGTGGGGTTGATTCCCAGAGCCTGTACCGAACTACCGGATATTCCCAGGCTATTCGCAGTATCCAGCAGATTATTCAGTATACCTCTCTTTTGACTGTCCGAAGTCTGGTTCATCATTTTCATGATCAGCGCAGAGATCGTCAGATTTTTGATGTCATCAGAAGAGACACTAAACTGGCTGATGAATTTTCTCAGATTTCCGGCAAAATCTCCGTTGCCATTTCCATCGCCCAGCAGAGACTGCTTGAGCTCTTTCAGCTGGCTACTGTTTTCAAACAGGCTGTCAACAGATTTGCCTACAGAAACTACATTGGCGATACGGTCGAAGAACTGCTGCTCACC
>JAGQVA010000436.1 GCA_020438265.1 Bacteroidota bacterium | reverse complement strand
TCATAATGATGAGTTTATAATAACGAAGTTTTTCCAGGTTCAAATCCTCATCTTCCCCAATCCCTGTAATACCCAGGGCGAGGATGATATTTTTGATTTCCTCATTTTCATAAATTCTGGAAGGATGTGCTTTTTCCACATTGAGAATTTTTCCTCTCAAAGGCAAAATCGCCTGGTATTTCCTGTCTCTGGCCTGCTTGGCACTACCACCCGCAGAATCTCCCTCCACAAGGAATAACTCACAAAGTTCAGCCTTTTTGCTGGAACAACTGGCCAGTTTACCCGGAAGTCCTCCGCCAATGGCAGAGCTCTTTTTCTGAACTGCTTCACGCGCTTTTTTTGCGGCGTGTCTTGCTTCTGCTGCCAAAACGACCTTTTGGATGATCATCTTGGAAATATTGGGATTTTCTTCCAGATAATCTCCCAGGCTTTTACCAACAATAGAACTGACAATTCCAGAAACATCAGAGTTACCCAGTTTCGTTTTGGTCTGTCCTTCAAATTGAGGCTCAGCTACTTTCACTGAAATAATGACAGTCAAACCCTCCCTGAAGTCATCACCGGTAATATTGAATTTTACCTTTTTCAGAAGTCCTTCCTTTTCAGCGTAGTTTTTTAATGTACGTGTTAAGGCCGTTTTAAAACCCGAAACGTGGGTTCCTCCCTCATGGGTATTGATATTATTCACATAGGAATGAATATTCTCATTATAGGAGGTATTGTATTGAATGGCCAGTTCAACCGGAGTCGTCTCAGCATCATCAATACCGGAAATATAGATCGGCGTATCGTGAAGAGGCTGGCGATTTGAGTCGAGAAATTTGACAAACTCAGTGAGTCCGCCTTCTGAGTAAAAGGTCTTGTTCAGATGCGTTTTTCCTTCATTTTCAGGCTTTTTCTTTTGTTCTTCAGTTAATGGCTCACGTAAATCCGTAATGGTAATTCCAACCCCTCGGTTGAGGTATGCCAGCTCTCTCAAACGGGAAGCCAGGGTATCGAATTTGTACTCAGTAGTGGTAAAAATAGTATCATCCGGCCAGAAGCGTGTAGTTGTACCTCTTTCATCAGTATCTCCAACAATGTTTACACGATCCTGGGCTACTCCCTTGTGGTATTCCTGAAGGTGATCTTTTCCATCTCTGTATACATGCACTTCACATTTGCTTGATAGGGCATTCACACAGGAAACCCCTACCCCGTGAAGTCCACCAGATACTTTATAGGTATCTTTATCAAATTTTCCGCCGGCTCCCAGACGAGTCATAACCAATTCCAGGGCGGAAAGACCTTCTTTTTCATGAACATCTACCGGAATACCGCGACCATTGTCTCTAACGGTGATAGAATTGTCTTCGTGAATGATGACGTCGATGTGGTCGCAATATCCGGCCATCGCTTCATCAATGGAGTTATCTACTACTTCATACACTAAATGATGCAATCCGCGCTCCCCCACATCTCCAATATACATTGCAGGTCTTTTACGGACGTGTTCAATCCCTTCCAGGACCTGAATATTACTCGCGGAATAGCCATTTGACTTGTTTTCAGAATCGCTCATTCTATCGTTTTTCTATTAGTTTAAATTCGTTGTAAAATTACGAAAATAAGGCCAATGATCCCATTTTTTGAGCGATTTTCCACCCCCTTTTTCCTTTAAAAAGAGAGAAAAAAAATAAGGGGAAATCCTTTGAAGAATTTCCCCCGGTATTTATGCAGTGAACACTAATTTTTGAACAAAAACTTCTGATAATCAAGCGTTTCCTGTTGATGGTTGGATAATCGGAGAAAATAAATCCCCGAACTTAATTCAGGAGTAGACATCGTGAAGGCTTGGCTTCCTTCCCATGCCTCATAATTTATGGTTTTTTGAAGCCGGCCCTGAAGGTCAAATAACTCAATCGTCAATCGTTGATTTCTATGACTTAACAGGTGTATATTTAGTTGGCCGGGAATAGTGGTTTGGGATAGAGACAATTGATTTACAATTTCCTCACTTCGAACAGACAGGAGTTGCGAAAAAGAGAACTTCCCATCAAAATCTACCTGTTTGATGCGATAGTAATTGACACCCGGCACGGGGTTGTGATCTACGAATGAGTAGTGGAGTGTATACTGGGAAGTGCCTGCTCCGCTTAGCGTGGCCAGGTCATCAAAAGTTACTCCATCGACGGTTTTTTCAACCACAAAATGGCTATTGTTTAGTTCAGTTGCTGTTTCCCAGTTTAGAATAATATTTCCGCTTTCCCATTTTCCGTTAAAAGCCTGAAATTCAACTGGAAAAGAATTAAAATTATTTTCCTGAGAGCTACAACTGAGCGCACAGTCCTGCTCACAGTCGGCACATGAAGAACCCGAGCATTGCGTGGCGCAATCACATTCACTCGGGTCATTGGGGTTTCCGATACCTCCAAAATCTGAGACATTTGTATTTTTATATATGACAGAGTTGGGAGAAGTGGTCGTCGTGGGAGCAATAGAGAACTGGTCGGTGGAATTGAGTCCTCCCATTTCAGAAAAATGGATATACCATAACCAAAAAACGGGATTGTTGGTTCCGCATTCGGAACTGCCAGCGCAAACCTGAAGCGCTTCATTATTACAGGGATTACACACATAAGCATCTGTACCATTGGGAGTGGAAGGCCCATTGCGGGTGTCGCAATCAGATGTTCCGGCGCATCCATCAATAGAAATCAAAATGACCTCTCTATTCTGGGTATTGAGCTGAATTTCATACTCAAAGCAGGGATTGCCACAAGTCGCATCCGGATCACTTCCGCAGTTATTATCCGAATCAATAAGGAAGCTAAAGGTAAAAGCTCCGCTGATCTGGTCAGCTATTCTCATAGCAAAAGCAATATATTCATCTCCGTTATTGGGAATCTCATCCGGATCTACAATGGTATAATAAGCGTAGTCAGACCCTCCATTCGAATCAGTCGTGATATCTGTGTTTCCGCAGTTACCTCCTGCTCCTACGTCGCTGGGAACATTGATCCCTGTTGGTTCAATGCCCAAAAAGGGCGTCCATCCTACATTGGCTCCACCTGAGCCCGGATTTAAAATTTCAAATTCAGTGTATTCTTCTGTGGTTACTGTCCATGGACTGTTAGTATTGGAAAAATAGGAATCCGCGTTGGGATTCAGGGTTGCGCTGCTTCCTGATTTGATTTTTCCGGGATCTCCACAATTTACCTGTCCCAGGCTCCAAAGAGGATTGAATGATAATAGAGAGAATAAAAAGAATACGTTTATTCCTCTAAATAGAGTAAATTTTTGTCCTTTCATAAAACTATGAAGTTTGTTATTTAAAAATACAGGAGATAATGCCGGTCCTTTTCATTTTGACTGGTAGGGATTACTTAGAGCAAATTTTCTATAAGGATTAAGGCATTGCGGAGAGAGGGGAAGATTTTTTGTTACAAAAAAACAGAAATCTTACCTGCTTTCTCTGGCGGATTACATTCTGAAAATGCAAAAAAAACAAGCTAATTAGGGGGAAAGGGGACTGTTTGGGCAAAAAAAAGACCCAGGTGGCTAAAATAGCCACCTGGGTAGATCTAAAAATCTCATGAATAGATGAAAATCTTACGTGATTGGAGTGCCCTAATTATTCTTTTTATTCTTCTTTTTGGGAAAGCCAAACTTGTCCTTGAGGTCGTCAAGGGTTCCTTTTAATTCGCCACTTACTCCATCCTTGACTTGTTGCTTGAGTTCTTCCGCTTCTTTATTGAGCGCATTTTTTAGACTGTCTTCAACATCTTTTTTGGTTTGATTAGCCACATTTTTCAAGCTGTCTTTGGCTTGCTGAGTGACATTTTTAACCTGTGCTTTCAGACTGTCTTTGTCCAGATTCACATCTGTTCCCAATTGATCTTTCAATTTATTCTCGGCTGCTTCTGTGAGCTGGTCTTTGATTTCGCTGCCTGTTCCTCCTTCACCACCTGTGATACTCGGCTTCTGGGTTGTTCCTCCGACTAATAAATTAACCTGTACGCGGTCGCTGGTTTTGATGGCTCCACCAGAAAGATTGGAAAGAGCACTAAAGGCTGACTGCCCCAAAGCACCTGAAGGTGCATCAATGTCTACCGTATAAGCAAGTGCTCCAGACAGACTTTGCCTGCCACCGATAACCAGGTTTACCTGCCCAATTTTCAGAGGAATGGGACTGACTTCCAGAAAGCCATTTTCAATTTTAAACTTACCCCTTACATTTCCCAGATCTACGTCTCTTAATGACTCCATTTTGGTTTTGTCTGCAAGTGCATTCATCATATTTGAACCTGCCAGTTTTCCACTCTGAACCTCAAATAGACCAAGACTATTGACAGCTTCCATAACAGGCATCATATTTTTTTGGAGAATTCCCGAGATTCCAAATTCACCATTGGCAAGTCCTTCTATGGCTTTAAGGACTGGCGCATAAGCCTGAACGGTGGAAAAACTCTGAAAGGCACTTTTGATACCCAGATTTTTAAAACCCATATAGAAATTATAAGTGGGTTTTTCGATGTTTTGGGTATTATAGACTCCATTCATTGAAATTTGGCTACCTAAAAGATCAAAACTCAGATTCTCCATATCCACCTCTTCATTGACTACCACCAGTATTCCTGAAAGATTATTCAGTTTCAGATCGTCGTAAATGACTTGTCCGATATTGGCGTCAAGTTCGATGTCTAAATTATCCGGAACGGGAAAAACTTCCAATTCACTTTCTTCGCTATTTGCTCCAGATGTTGCTGTACTTTCCTCTTCTTCCATCCACTCATTCAGGTCCATTTTCCTCGAATTCAGCGTCATCTTCCCTTTGAGTTTTTGATTGTCCATCAGCGCATAAGCCATATAATTGCTGAAATAACCCGAAACCTGATAATCACTGCTTCCTAGTTTTCCTTTGGCATCAGAAAATTCCAGACGAGAAGGCGTAAATGAAGCTTTTCCAGATTCTACCGTTACAGGGTGAGGCAGATAATAATCTGTGTATTCGAGATTTTGAATTTCAATTGTACCACTTGAAGCTAGGTTTGTGTAATTCTCTGCTTCGATATCAGAGTATTTTCCACTGGTGGCAAATTGATCTACAATCATTCTCCCCTTCAGTGTCATGCTGTCAATAGGGTATATTTGCATGAGTTTTTCAAGATCCAGAGAACCCGAAGCATTTACCTGGTAATGGGGGTTAT
>JAGQVA010000435.1 GCA_020438265.1 Bacteroidota bacterium | reverse complement strand
ACAATTGATCGCTCTCCTCAATATATTGTAACTGAGCTTGTTGTAAAGCTTCATCTTTGGGTTTTCCAGCAACGAGTTCTCTGTAAAATTGGGTAATTACCTTTGCTGTGGTTTCATCATTGACCTGCCAGAGAGAATTGATAATGCTCGATGCTCCGGCATAGGTAAATCCTCTTGCCAAGGACATAATCCCTTCTCCCTGATACAATTCGCCCATACCTGTTTCGCAGGCACTCAGGGTTACGAGTTGGGCCTTCAGAGAAAGATTAAACAAGTCGAGAATCAGCAAACTGTCTTCATTTCCAAAATATATCGCGGAGAGTTTTGGAGTAGCGTCGTTCACCCTGGCGTGTGCGGAAATATGTATCAAATCAGCCTGTGAAGCATGGGATAGAAACGTTTCTTTATTCGCCTTTTCATCAAAAAAGGCATTCATGCTAAATAACTGACTTATGGCTTCTACTTCTTTCCGGCCATAAGGCAAAGCGGAGAGTTTTCCTCCCGACAAATTACCCTCATCATTGGAATTATAAGCAGGGGAAAAAGCGATTGCTTCTGAAACTGTCTCCCCTGCCCTGTTTGCGCTTTTTTCACCCAGAAATAAAGCCGCAGAATACTGAAATGAAATCTGATATTCACGCAATAAATAAGGATAGGAACGATATGCCCCAATTCTGGCGGGTTTTTCCATTAATAATGCGTCAAAAGGTAAATAGCCCAGAATTCCATCTGGAATAATGACAAGTCTCTGATTGGGTTGATTCTTTTCTCTAATCGGACTGATCAATTGACGATATAATTCCTCCCCGTATTCCACGTAATTTTTAGCGAAAAAATTCACTGAATCTTCATTCACCACATCCAAAAACGGACGATAAATCGACTCCCGAAAAGCCCTGATCTTCAGAGGAAATTCCTTGTCAATCTTCTTTCTTGACCAGCTTACTTTTCCATCATGAAAGTAAAAAAGATAGACATACTCTTGCCCCAAAAAATATTCAATCAGGTCTACCTTCCGGGATGCTGCGTTTTGAGCAATTTCTTCCAGGGATGGAGGTTGAGAGCGGTATTTAAAGCGAACGTACTCAGGGTACAGGCTATCCATCAATGTGATTAAAGAATCATGAGAATGCCAGGCTTCAAAAAACTGATCAGAATATTTTTGAATGGATTCCTGATTGGCTTTTTCCTTTTTTTGCTTTTCATAAAACATACTTTCGCGTGCTTCAGCCATCAAATGTTTCAGATTGGATTCCAGCTCGCGAAGGGAATCAGCCACTCCTCCAAAGTTTTTCATGCTTTCCGAACGAACGCTTTCCAACAGTATAACCGACTTCTGCTTTTCGCTAAAATAAAAGGCCTGTTCGAGAAACTGTTTGTCTTTTTTTCCTTCATAAAGCTCCCAGCACAGAGTGATCGCATTCTCATATAATAATCGGGTTCGAGAGGCAAGCTCAAATTTGGAATCCTCCGCCAGATAACTCACCCGCATCGAATCGACAAAATCTGAAGCCAGACGATAGGTTTCCAGTTGGCAGAGCTTACTGTAATCTTTTCCGTCTTTTTCTCCGGCATCCATCGTCCTTGCTTTATACAACAAAATATCCAACACTTCAGGATCTAACCGCAAACGATTCATGGGAGGATTATCACAGGGAGACTGAGGGTTAAATTCCGGATCAATACGCCGAAATGCTTCCTGGTGCCAGGCTATCGCCTCATCATACTGACCCTGATTTTTGTAAATCCGGGCGATATTATTGCAGTGTTTTGCAGCGCGCGGGTGATTAGGAAAACCTGAGCCTGAAAACAGATTCAGGGCTTTCTGAGCATACAAAATGGCGTCATTATATGCCTGAGTCTCATTCAATGCCAGACCCATATTATTATAAACGCTTACCAGAGAGAGGTCATTTTCCCCCAGAAGTTTCCTGCGAATTTGATAGGCCTTTTCATAATAAGCCAATGCCTCACTGTATTTATCCAATCCTGCATAACTCAGTCCCATATTATTATAGACACTGGCCATAACGAGGTTATTTTCCCCTAAAATTTGCTTGTAAATACCTGCCGCCTCCTGATATGCTTCGAGTGCCTTTTCAAACTTTTTTTTCCCGTAGTAGACGATTCCGATATTATTATACAGAGAAGCGACCGTACGATGGGTTTTCCCGAATTTTACCAGAGCAATTCTCAAAGCCAGTTGATAATAATCCAATGCCTGCCCATAATCCCCAACCATATAGGCACAAACGCCCTGAAACATGTGCGTCCGAAAAAGATCGACATGATTGGCAGGAAGCACCTTTTTCTGGATTTCAAATGCCAAATGATGGTATTCTCTGGCGAGATTCAAATCTCCTGTTTCCCGGTAAATTTGCCCCTTCAGATTATAGGTTGCAGCCAAATAAGGATGTGAAGGATAATGATCTTTTTTGAATAGACTTTCTACAATGTGAAAGTATTCGAGTGCCTCGGCATAACTTTTTCGAAGCTGAAAAAGATATCCCAATAAATAGTTCACCCGGGCCTGGATCAATGTTTCCGTTTGTTCGTTTTCCAAAACCGAAAGCAATTGTTTTTCAGCCAGGTCAAATTGATTTTTTTTCAAATACAACCAGCCTTCAAGAATATGGATTTCCGTTTTCAGTGTGTCTGGAATCTTTTTCGCTGAAGAAGCCAGGGTTTCCAGATCATTCCATGCCTGATCATATTGATCCCGCTGCATGTGCAGGATTGCTTCCTGAAGATAAACGGCCGCCGAAAGGGAGTCATCTTTCAAAGGCATTTTTTTGCGCAGAATGCCCAGGAAAAACGCCGCTGAGTCGTATTCTGTAAGTAAATTATAAATACGACTCAGCGCCAAAACGATTTTATCCTCAGATGGATCAACAGAGGAAGAATGATGGTATAATTTCAGGTAAATGGATTTTGCCTGTCGGTAATCTCCTGATTTTTCAGCAACAATACCATCTTTCAAAACAGCTCCTTTTCTGGCAAAAAGCTGCTGTTTTCCCGGAAGGAATATCCATAATCCAACGAGCAATAAAAGGGTCTTATACATACCCGAATTTAAGTAATGAAGCAGAATAATATAAGAAAAAGTCAGAAATCAGATTGCAGAAATCAGAAGAAAAAAGGACTTTTCACTTCTTATATCTGATTTCTGGTATCTGACTTTTATATACCTTATTTTGCAATACATTAACGTAGAATAATATATAAAAAAGTCAAAAGTCAGATAGAAGTCCCCTTAATTCCGGCTGTCCCCATGAGCCTCATAACAATCCTCCACACATTGCTCAAATTCACTCAGCGTTTCTTCTGTACAAATAATGATATCCACACAGCCGCCGGAATCACTATCACTGTTTAATTTTTTTATTCCCTCTACCAGTTGGCCTTTCTGGTCTGCAATAGCGAGAGCCTTTAAATCTTCGGCCTTTTCGCAAGCTTGCAAACAAGTCAACAGACCTGATGATACATCCGCGTCTATACTCAACAGTTTTAAGGAGCCGCCATCATTTTCAACCCGCTGTAAAGCAAAAACCCATAGAAAGAAAATTCTGTTCTGAGTAGAAATGACGTCCACAACCTTTCCGAAACTTCCTGTAGCAGAAATGCTCATTTTCCCCAGCACATTATTCTGCCCTCCTAAAACCCTGGCGTTTACTTTATTCCCGGCGAGTTTTAACTGAAGTTTGAATACATTATTCCCTTTTTTAAAGGTATAATTGGCCTGATTTGCAGACTCCTGTTTTTGTACTAACTGGACGCCTGGTAAGATTTGTCCGTAACCGGAGATCATCATTCCCAGTACCATAAAACCCAGCCAGACTGCCTGCTGAAGTGGTTTGATTAAAAATTTCATGCTTATTTGTTTGTTATAATTATAAGGTAAAAACAATTTTTGTTTAAATGTTAGTCTATTTCGCATCGTTAAATGTAACTTAGGTGTCTGGATTGATGCAAATAAAAAAAATATTCTTTCAGGTTACGTTTATACCGCCAAAGTGAACCAAGATATGAAAAAGGGCAAAATATCAGATGAAGATCTTTTAACAGCCATTCAGTCGGGAGGGAGAGATTGTGATGAAGCCATGGCCTATTTATACCGGATGCACGTTGACAAAATCGTCAGTTTTGTCGTCGCCAGAAATGGAAGCCGGGAAGAAGCCAAGGATGTATTTCAGGACTCTCTTGTCAACCTGTTGATTGGTGTGCGGAAGGGAAAATTTGAAGTAAAAAGTACCATTGGCACCTATTTATATGCTATCAGTAAAAACCTGTGGTATCGGCGTTTTAATCGCAGTACCATGGAAGATAGCTATAAACAGGCCAATCAAAAGCCTGACATAGGCGAGGAAACACCCGAGATTTTGCTCATGGGAGACGATCAGAAGAAAATGGTCGATGGATTACTGGGCAGTTTGAAAACCAAATGCAAAGAAGTATTGCTGCTCTGGGCACAAAAATTTTCGATGAAGGAAATTGCCGATGAGCTGGGTTATCAAAATGATCAGGTTGTGAGGAATAAAAAGAATTTATGTCTAAAAGAACTGAAAGAAAACGTCAGAAAATTTCCTGAAGCCAGGAATATGGTTCAGGAACTCATAAAATAGCAAAACAGACAATGATGAACCGGGAAAACATATTCGAGCAAATTGAAGCCTATTTGGCGGGCGAATTGACCGAGGCTGAAAAAACAGCTTTCGAGAAAGAAATAGCAGCTGACAACGAGTTGGCGGAGGAAGTAGCCCTTCAAAAAGACACTCATAAAATCCTTGAAGTATTTGCACAAAACACCTATAAGGAAAAACTCAGGGACATTGACGCAAAAATAGAATCAGAAGGGAAAGTAAAGCCTTTATGGCAACGTATGGCTCAAAGCCGGATTTACAGCATTGCAGCGGTTATTTTGATTTTAATTGCCTCGGTTTACGTTTGGCAAGCGATTCGACTTGATACCGGAAGAATTGCTGATCAGGCTTTCCAGCCATATATGAATATCGTCAATGTAAAAGGAGATAATCCCAATATTGATGATTTGTTACAATCGGGCGTTTCAGCCTATCAGGATGGAAATTACGCTCAGGCGATTGAAGATCTCACCAAGGTATTAGCCGAATCTCCTGATAATAGCATGGCCGCTTTTTATCTGGGAACAGCTCTGGTCGCCAATGGCCAACCCAAAGAATCTATCCAGTATCTCGAA
>JAGQVA010000434.1 GCA_020438265.1 Bacteroidota bacterium | reverse complement strand
TCTCCGGGTGATTTTTTTTTTTTTTTATCAAAATTATCGCCTGTCTGATAAAGCCCGTCGGTCTGATAGCCATAAAAATTCCCTATCGGTTTTCCGGGTTCCAGGATCATGATGGGTTCTGATAAAGGACCACTTCCCAGAAAACCGGGCGTGGTTTTTTGATCCAGATTCCCCAGGTCATCCAGGCGGTTGTTATTGAATGTAATATTTGCCCCGCCGTATATCCCGACTCTGTTCAGATTGATTCCTCTGATTCGGGTTTCCAGTTCCCAGCCTTTATTGGTAACCATACCCAGATTTTGCCATTGATAACCCTGATCGGGATGACTGGTCAGGGTAAGGATATCTCGCGTTGATTTGATATATCTTACTGCGGAAAACTCGATACGACTTTGCCAAAAACGCACTCTCATGTTGAGGTCCCATTCCTGAGTTTTTTCCCAGCCCAAACTTTCGGATCGGTTTGCCAACCAGGCATGTGAAAGAAGGTCGTTTTGGAAAGATCCGGGATGATTCCAAAGAATGTTGGATAGCTGTGGGAAAATGCGGGCCTGTTCGTTCCCACTCATGCCAAAGCTTGTTCCCAATTGAACCATATCAAAAAAGTACCCGATATGTCTGCGGAAAAAATCTTCGTCGTCAATATTCCAGACAAGAGAAAAGGAGGGTAATAAGATGGATCGTTTTTGGGTAGCAAATTGAGGGGAATGTTGCAGCCGAAGGTTTGCAGAAGCAATATATTGTCTCCTGAAATTGTACTCTGCTCTTACTATGCCAGCATACTGATGCCATTGATTGGAAGCTTCGTAGCTGCTCAAAATGTTGGCAGTTGAAATATCTGCTTCGGGACCATTTACCCCGTTGCCTTTTAATCGCTCAAATCCCCAGTTTTGATACTGGTGCTCCAGTTTTGTAATGAGATTTAACTCGCTTTGATAATGAAAAAAATGATCGAACTGGTAGTTAAACTGATAATGATGACTCAATGACCATAAGTTGCTGGAAAAGAGGTTCTTGAGATTTGGACCCTGAAGCAAAGCTGCTGAGACAAATTGATTTTTTTGATCAAACGTATTGTCAACGGCCCATTTCCCTTCAAAAGAAAAATCTCCAAAATGACCGTTTAACCAGGCCTGGGCCATGCTCAGTCGTCTCTGAAAAGTTTCTTTTCTATGATCATCAATTACCAAAGGATTAGTGATCCCGTTTCTTAATCCATTTAATTCTGATGAAGATAAATCGTTACTGGTCGCCGATATGTTGGGAGGATAAAAAAGGGCCTGAGAGATCAGACTTTCATTTACCCCACTATCCAGAGGGAAAAATAAACCTTTGAGTTTTCCCAGACTTAACGATCCCTGGCCTCCTGCGGTGAGGTTGTCACTGAGGGCCCATTTTCCAGAAAATTTGGCGGAAATTTGCTCCTGGGAGGCATGAATAAACGGATTCTGATTGTGCAGATAATTCGCCGACAGGAGATAAGAGCTACGTTTTTTTCTACCATTCAATGAAAGATGATAATTTTGAATATAACCCGGACGAAATATTTCTTTTTGCCAGTCTGTATCGGGAGTTAGTGCGCTGTATGTGTAAGGGGATTGCTGTCCTGAGTTTTGATAGGCTTCATTGGCAAGCATGATATAATCCTGAGCACCTAACATCTGGGGACGACGGGAAACCCATTGAACTCCGGAATAACTACTAAAGGAAAATACAGGTTGAAAACGCCGGGTTCCCATTCGTGTTTTAATCATAATGGCTCCCTGATCAGCCCGGGGACCAAAACGTGTCCTGGCGATTTCTGGCTGGATATACTTGATGGAAATAATTTCTGAAGGCGAAACCTGCAGGATTGAGGTGTTTTGCGGATAATTGTCTGAAGGAATCTGGCCTTTTTTGATAACCGGTTTCCCGTCAATCAGATATAAAGGCTGAAGTGTTTTTGTAGAAATATTTGTTCCGGAAGATTCCGTGGATGGGTAAACATTCAAATCAAGTTTGATTCCTGGAGCAAAACTCAGCGTAGAATCCGATGAAGAATCTATCGCTGCCGGGTTCGTTTGTGCCGATAGAAAAATATGGAAAAATAAGAGTGCCCCAAATATGGTGAGTGAAGAAGTCCGCATGATTAGTTAGTTAGCTGAGTTGTGATCTCACATACTATGATATGAAATGTGAGAATATTCCATACTTCGGGTTAAAAAAATATCGTTATTCTAGCACAGAAACCAAGTTTAAATAATTCTAACCACAATTTGAATGAATAAATTTTTCCCTTTTCTTTTCCTTTTTATCAGCTATTTCGGAGCTGTCGGGCAGATTTCCTATTTGCAAACGGATTTTGCTTCGGTGGGAGAATCTTTTGTTGTCAGCACAGCAACGGTCACTCCCGGAGGCCCGGATTTTGTTCAGACCGGGACCAATTTCTCCTGGGATTATGGAAACCTCGTGCCCAATACACAGGAAACCCGTTCCTACATTGATCCTGATAATGGCGGGTATCAAACCTCCTGGATAACTGACTGTATTTTTAATGGAGGAGGGATTTTCGCTTGCCCTGGTAAGTGGAATGACCTTACGAATCTGGCTTTGGAAAATGATGATAATACCAGTTTTCTAAACCTGTTGCCAGTGGGAGTTTCTAATATTGTAACACATTATGATAAAGATAACGGTTTGTTGAGAGAGCCGATGCTGGGAATGAGTGTAGGGGCAGGAGGCTTAAGTCTGCCGATTCCTCTTAATTATGATATCCCCGATACTATTTACCGTTTCCCCATTGATTATCTGGATGTGGATAGTTCTGAAAAAGCCTTTAGCCTTGATCTGACTGGTTTTGGGGCTGATTTTATCTATGATTTAAAGCAAAAAAGAGTCAATACCGTGGAAGGTTGGGGCGAAATAATTACCCCCTATGATACTTTTCCCAATACGTTGAAGATGAGAACGGTCATTTATCATCAGGATTCCACAACCATTGGTGGAAATACGCTTCCGGCAAATATCACAACTGAAGTTCAATATTCATGGTTTGATAAAGGTACAGGAATCCCTGTATTGGTGGCAAAAGGCTTATTGGTAGCAGGTGTAGAGGTAATTACTTCGGTAGATTTTCTGGACTCTGTGCGTTGTTTTACCCCCAATGCTGCTTTTCTCTCCAATCCATTACTCGTCATTGTCGACCCAATCAGCGGAAACGCGGATGTGAATTTTGCCAACCTGAGTCAAAACGCGGATACATACAAATGGTATTTCGGTGATGGTGATTCCTCCACACAGGTCAATCCTTCCCATACATACAGTGGAGGATTATATAGCGTTTCTCTGATCGCCTGTAATAGTATCTGTGATCCCCTGGAATGTGATACAACGAATTTCCCTTTGCTGGTGATCGATTCATCGGCGGTGGTTGCCAACTGGACTTCCAGTCCCAATAATCCCTGTGTAGGCGATTCGATCAGTTTTAATAATTTTTCCTTTAACGGGGACACATATTTCTGGGATTTTGGTGATGGCAATACTTCTACCCAGGCATCACCCAAACATGCATATCAGGCAGGCGGAACATATACAGTAACGATGGTCGCCAGCAGTGGAAACAAATCTGATTCTTCTGCGCAAGCGGTCTCGGTAAATGCGCAACCCATAGCTTTTGCAGGGAATGACACGACCATTGCCCTTGGGCAAAGTGTAACTTTACAAGCCAGTGGAGGCGGATTTGGCGCGAATTATACCTGGGATTTTAGTGCTACCCTTAGCTGCATTCTCTGTAATAACCCTTTAGCTACTCCTACTCAGACAACTGATTATATTGTTGTTGTAAGTAATAGTTGCGGGACGGACAGAGATACGGTTACGGTGCGGGTGGACTCTGCTTCTTCGGGAATTGGACAAATTGATCGCAGCCAATGGAGCATTTATCCCAATCCTTTTACTGATAAACTGGTGATAGAATATTCCGGTCAATCTGAGAGATTTGAAATGACGCTTCTAACCCTGACAGGTCAGGAAATCAAAACCTGGGAGTTTAGTTCCATAAAAGAAGAGGTGTATTTTCCCGGTTTAAAGCCTGGGATGTATTTGCTCAAAATCAGTAATAGATCAGGATTGACGGCCTTTTCCAAGGTAATAAGAAGCCATTAAGATACCTAAGAAACCCACAAGGAGCGAGGAAAACCAGAAGGTCTTAATATTTTTGGAATGTATATTTAAAGGACTCATATCTCCCACAGGAACCATGGCTGCCCAGAAGAAAGGGTGGCCATGTTGCATATCGTTGTTATGGAGATAGTCCAGTTTTGCATTGCGTAGTGCTTCGGATTTTGTTTCTCCCTGACCAAGGTGATCATAAAAACCGGTCATAATTTCAGTGGTTGACTGATCATCAACACTCCAAAGTGAATAAACCACACTTTTGGCACCTGCGTATGCAAATGCTCTGGCCATACTAAGAATTCCTTCCCCTTCTCTGAGCTTGCCCAGGCCCGTTTCACAGGCGCTTAACACCGCCAGACTGGTGTTCAGGTCAAGATTATAGATTTCACTAATAGTTAATAGTTGTTCTTTCTGAGAAGAATGATCCGGGTAAAAAGCAATGTGGGAATAATCAGGATTCTGATCATCTACTTTTGCATGGGTTGCCAGATGGATAATATTGTATTGGGATGCTGAAGCAGTGAAATTTTCTTTGGTTGCTTTTTCAGCCTTAAATACTTTACTGGAATATGATTTCCCTAAATGGGTAACCTCTTGTTGATTGTTGAAAAGGGAATAATATCCATTTCTTAATGAAGCAATATCAATAACATCTTTGGGGGGGGGAGGAAAAGAAGGAGCGAAAGCCAAAATTTGGTTTTTGCTGGCCTGAATTTCTTTTCCTGCCATTTCCAAATGAAGCTTTACAGAGTAAGCATAACTGATTTCTGTATTTTTAATCATAAATGCATAATTCTGAAAATTTCCGCTTTTTGAGGGAAGTTCAGAAAGCAAAATATCAAATGGAATATACCCCAGGATACCATCCGGGACAATTACCAGTTTCTTTGGAAAACGCTTTTCTCCATAAACCGGTTCTATTAAGGTTTGGTATAGCTGGTAAGCTCCATAGGTATAGTTTTTTATTCCTTGTTGATACAGATGTCTGTCTCCGTTGGATCTTTGCCAGGATGCATAGATACCATCCAGCATAGTCTTTATCCAAAATTCCAGTGAATCTGGCCG
>JAGQVA010000433.1 GCA_020438265.1 Bacteroidota bacterium | reverse complement strand
AGGCAATCAGGCATTCATTATAACCTGTAATGGCAAAATTCATTTCCCATTCAAATTTAGGAGACCAGTGCCAGTAAAGTACATCCTGCTCGTTTTGGTACCAACTCCATTCAATTTCCCGCCAGAGTTGGCCCATATCCGCAGAAAGCTGCTTTTCTCTTTCATTACCATTGGCGAAATATTGTCTGGCGCAAAGGAGACCCTGTGCCATATAAGCAGTTTCAACAATATCACCTCCGTCATCCTTGGGACTGAAGGGTTTGGTTTTGCCAGTCTCTCCATATATCCAGTGAGACCAGGCACCGTGATATCGATCTGCTTTTTCCAGGAAATCAGTCATTTTTCGCAAATGTTCAACTCCTTCTTCCCGGGTAATAAATCCCCTTTCAATTCCTACCAGAATAGCCATTACCCCAAAACCGCCACCCCCAGAAGTAACAACACTCTGGTCATTTTGCGGATAAACACCATCCATGTGAATCCGTTCACAAGCAAGACCGGAAACAGGCTCGGCTCCTTTCCAGAAATACTGAAAAGTAGTCTCCTGAACCAGATCGAGGAGTTGTTCATCACTTAATCTGACTGCTTCTTTCTCAGAATTTTTTGTAACATCAGAGTTGCAGGAGAAAAAGAGGATGAGCAATTGTAAAAGAAAAAAAGATAGTTTTTTCACCTTTCGTGTATTAATAACCCTGATTTTGAGATAAAAAACCTCCGCTTAAATCAATCTCACTTTGTGGAATTGGGAATAGTTCGTGTTTATTCTCTACAAAATTTTTCCCTGCTGCCTTCATCACCTCTGCGACCCGCTTTTGCCTGAGAAGATCAAACCAACGGTGTTGTTCCATTGCAAGTTCTATCCGCCGTTCCTGCCAGATTTTTAAACGTAATTCTGTTTGCTCTGTAATCGTAACATCGGGTAAGATAAAAGTATTTGTCCCTCTTGCTCTGGCTCGTACCTGATTCAAAAACATCAATGCATCAGTCGTTTTTCCATTTTCATTGGCTGCTTCAGCAGCAATGAGCAAAACATCTGCATAGCGAAGAATCCGGATATTTCCAGGGCCATTGCCGTTACCTCCCGCATGCGAAGGAACCCAGGCTTTTTGGTTGTATCGTTCATTGAGGATATTGGGATTATCTTCCACTCTGGCAGAACCATCGGGGAGTACTTCTCCAACATATAAGATAGTAGCCTCCCTCCGTGGGTCGCCTGGCTCATAACTACTCACCAGATTGTCAGAAGGACGGTTAAATCCCCATCCCAGGTTAGGCGTGCCTCTTACTCCCTGTACTTCATTAAATTGAGAACTTCCGCCGCCCGTTTCCAGCGCAACAGATTGTACTTCAAATAATGATTCCAAAGAGTTTTCGCCTTCTCTGGTAAAGATTTTACTATAATTAGGAAGAAGCTGGTATTGACCCGAATTGATCACTTCTCTGGCGTACTTTTCCGCATTTTCAAAATCATTCCTGGTTAGATATACCTTGGCAAGCATCCCTCTTGCTGCCCCTTTGGTGGCTCTGCCAAGGTCCGAAGAATGATATTGAGATCTCTCCGGCAAATTTTCAATTGCGTCAAGCAGATCCTGCTCAATCAAATCATAAACCTGATCAGCAGAGACTCGTTCCTGCTTATACTCATCTGAGGTTAATGGCCGTGTAATCAATGGTAAATCACCAAACCACCTTACCAGCTTAAAGTAAAAATAGGCTCTCAGAAACTTGTTTTCAGCAATGAGCTGGTCTTTCAAGCTTTGGTCCATATCAATATCCGGGATATTCTGAATGGCCAGATTGGCTCTGAAAATTCCTTTATAATATCCCCCCCAAACAGTGCTGAAGGTAATATTACCAGGGTCAAAGGTGAAATTATCAATTTCGTTCAGGAAGTTTGCATCATTGGGAGTACTGCCTTTATCCGCATCATCAGAGACGATATCAGTCAAAGCGATATAGCTAAAAACGTGAACTTCCCAGCTACGCATGTGATTATAAACTGCATTGGTTGCCCAAATAGCGTGTTGCTCTGTTTCGAAGAAATTGTCCGAAGTCAGCTGACCAAGAGGTTTTTTCTCAAGAAATTCCGAATCGCAACTTTGTAGAAAAATCAGGAGAATAAACGCAAAAACTGATTTGGTCAAGAATTTATATAGTAAATTTTTCATCTTTTTATGATTAATCATCAAAAGGAGATATTAATTCCGGCGAGATAGGTTTTGGCAATGGGATAAATTCCCCGGTCAATTCCCACGCTAATGACAGAAGAACTTGTGATTTCCGGAGTATATCCACTGTAGGAAGTACTGGTCCATAGATTGGTTCCACTAACATAAATCCTCAACCGGCTTATATTTACCCGATTGGTAACAGTTTCTGGTAAAGTGTAACCCAGTTGGATATTTCTCATTCTGAAGAAAGAACCGGATTCGATAAAACGATCTGACATTTCAAAATTATGCCCGCCGTTTGTAACTCTGGGCTCTGTATCGCTGGTTCCTTCACCAGTCCATCTATCAAGGAAAGAAGCTTCAAAATTAGGCGTGCCAAAACGGGCCATTTTCTTTGAATTGATGATTTTATTTCCGCTAACGCCATTAAACTCAATCACAAAATCGAAGTTAAAAACCTCAAATCCGGCATCAAATCCATAAATAAAATTGGGGATAGGACTACCCAGATAGGTTCTGTCTTCAGTGGTAATTACTCCATCCTCATTGACATCCCTGAAGCGCAAATCGCCAGGCGCTTCAACACCACGGGTTGGATAAGTAGCAAGATCTGATTCGTTTTGAAAAATCCCTTCAACCTGATATCCATAAAAAGCTCCAATTGGAAGGCCGACTACCGTTCTTGTGCCCAGCTTTCCACCCACACCTAATCCTCCTCCAAAAATCTCTTCTTTTCCTTCTCCCAGCTCCAACACCTCGTTATAAACAGTTGATGCGATTCCCGTGAAATGGTAATTAAATTTTCCCACCTTATCACGCCATGAAAGATTAAAATCCCAACCTTTGTTCAATACCTGCGCTGCATTAATGACAGGATTGTTAGCTGCTCCTACATAAGCCGGAATGGGCACATCAATCAGGATATCATTCGTTATGCGGCGATAATAATCGATTTCACCAACGAGCTTATTATCCAAAATACCAAATTCAAAACCCAAATCTGACTGGGTGGTTTCTTCCCAACGAATATCGGGATTAGCTAGGGTAATGATCGAAGCGCCATTATTGAGTTCCTCATTGGGCCCAAATACTGCATTCAGGTTTGAAGTTACAACAGGACGACCTGCATACGCACCGATTTTATCATTCCCAATTTGTCCCCAGCTCGCTCTCAATTTCAGTCTGGTAATAAAATCCTGATTCTGGAAGAAAGGCTCCTGAGCAATATTCCACCCCAAAGCGAATGAAGGAAAATAGCCAAACCGGTTTTCTCTTCCAAAGCGAGAAGAACCGTCAGCTCTGAAGGTAGCAGTAACCAGATAACGATTGAGAAGAGAATAATTAGCCCTAAACAAAAAAGAAACCATGCTCCATTCAAAAGCATCATTATAATTGGTTTGTCCTTCTATTTCTCCTGCGCTCAAGTAATAGAATTCATCCGTTTCCCCTGGGAAATTCTTTCTTCCTCCTCCCAATCCTTCAAATCTAAACTGTTGAGCGGTAAGCCCTCCCAGAAGGTTTAAATGATGATTTTTCCATTCCTGATCATAGGTAAGGGTATTTTCCCAAAGGATACTCGATGACTGATTTACATATACATTGAGGCTACTTTCCTGATTTTGCTGAAGAGGAGAAACGAAAAACACAGGAACAAAGGATTTGCCCTGATTTTGGTTGAGATCCCAGCCAAAGCTGGATTTTAATAAGAAATGTTTCAGGAATTTTATGTCTGCATAAGCATTTCCCACTGTACGTACTCCGCTTGCCCGATTGTTATTATAAAAAATAACCGCTTCCGGATTTCCTACCGGAGCATTAATAGTCGTATTTCCAAAATTGCCCAGAGAGTCGAATACAGGCACTGTTGGATCAGCCTGATAGGCATTGGATACGATTCCAGGACCAACTTCCCGCCAGGTTCCAATAAAAGAAATATTGTGGCCAAATTTAACCGCAGGAGTAAGTTGATAGCCATTATTAACCCGCAAAGTCAGTCGTTTAAACCCCGATCCTCTGATAATTCCTTCCTGAGATAGATAATTGGCGCTGATATGATAGTCCATGGTCTCAGAAGAGCCTTGTGCCGAGATTTGGTGAGATTGAATAGGAGCGGTACGATAAATTACTTGCTGCCAGTCAGTACCTTCTCCAAACTGTTCAGGATTGTCATAAGTAGGATTCCGGTTTTCATTGATTGCGACTTCGTTAGTCAGTTGGGCATATTCTGCACCATTGGCGAGGTCGATCATTTTGGTAATTTCCTGATTCCCAAAGTAGCTGGTATAGGAAAACCTTGCTTCGCCACTATTTCCTTTCTGAGTAGTGATAATGATCACCCCATTAGCTCCACGGGAGCCATATATTGCTGTTGCAGAAGCGTCCTTCAGAACTTCTACTGATTGAATGTCATTGGGATTCAGGAAGTTAATATCATCCAGTAACATTCCATCCACGACAAAAAGAGGAGAGGCATCATTGAGGGTTCCCGTGCCTCTGATTCGAAGAATGGCCCCCTGTCCAGGTTCGCCAGAACTAGGGGTTACTAACAGACCTGCAACTTTCCCTTGTAAGGCCTGTTCAACAGAAGGAGTAGGAATACGGGTAAGGGCTTCTGATTTTACAGAAGAAACAGACCCTGTCAAATCGCTTTTTCTTTGAGTTCCATAACCAATAATGATCACTTCATCCAGCACTGTGGGTTGCATTTCAATGGAGAAAACACTTTGACCATTAATCGGGACCATTTGCCTTACATAACCTACATAGGAGAAAATAAGGCTATCATCAGGGGAAGGTAACTGTAGGGAAAATGCTCCTTCCTGACTGGTAAAAGTACCAGTATTAGCGTTTTTTGCCAGGATAGTTACCCCTTCTATCGGATTACCTTCATCATCAGAAACCGTCCCGGATATGGCAATACCCTGGGCATATCCTGAAGTTGTATATCCCACAATCAGGAATAAATACATTCCTGTCCATCTGATCATCCTCATGAGGTTAACCATCGCGAGAGTATCTTTGGATTTCATTTTTTGTAGATAATTTTGTGTG
>JAGQVA010000432.1 GCA_020438265.1 Bacteroidota bacterium | reverse complement strand
AACAGCGAAATTACAAAACCAGCCAAAGGACCAGCAATCCCAATATCAAAGAATTTGCGGGTGCTGGAAGGGATTTCCCTGAGGGAAATAACTGCTCCCAAAGAGCCAATATTCAAGACTCCCGGTATGGGTATAAACAATGGAATATAAAAGGGAAGGGTAGTTTTCACCCGGTGATAAACCGCCGTGAGGTAATGGCCAAACTCATGAAAAGTGAGGAAAAGGATAAAACCAAACCCGTAAGGAACTCCCAGCCAGATTTGATCCCAGCCAAGCAATCCTTCTGGAGCAACCAACCCATACCCAAACCAGATCTTACCGGTAATTAATTCCGCTCCAACGAGAAAGGTTGTAAAAAGGGTAATCAGAAAAAGACCCAGGTGTAAAAGATAAGTTCTTAAGGGAATTCGGGGCATGCGTTATCCTTCATAAATCAACCCGAAGATAGTGAGGAATTGGGCAAGCTCCAAAGTATATTGCGGAATTGGCCATAGGAAACAATCAGTCGCCTATTGATAACCCAATAGCTGAAAATCCAATGTTTCCCCTTCCCGTGAAATCGTCATGGAAAAAGTATATACATCTTCCACTTTCCACTCTCTGATATTGGCACTCGGATCAAAAACCAAAACCAGTGTAGATTTGCCTTTGGTTTCCCAGGTTCCGGTTTGTTCACTACTGGTATCGTTGGCCTCAATTGTCCATGTAAAATTACCATCGCCTTTGAGGTGAAGATACTGATGAGAACGATCCCCCATCAATTGCCAGACGCGATCATCTCCGATTTTTTCTCCTAATGGTTTGGCTTCCCAATAGGCTTTGTATTGTTCTTCTTTGACATAATTTCCATCAAAATAAACTCCCTGACCAGCTCCGCAATCGTTACTGGTTTCCTGTTTTACCTTAATGGTATCCCCCATTTTTTGATAGGAAATTTTGCATATATCTTCTCCGCCAGTTTCGTAGATATCATCCTGATACAATCCACGGTTGTTTTTGATGATTAATTCGCCCGTAAGCTCTCCGATGTGGTAGCGTGCGTTCATGCTAAAATGGTTAAAATAGAAAGTATCAGGAGCAAGTATTTTGAATTCAAGTGTACCTATGCCGTCAGTCCAAACCCCATTCCAGGGACTTGAAAGCTGATTTTTCCAGATTCTGGAATCTGCCTCAGTCAGGTCCAGGCGCATGTCTTTTCCGTTTTTGGGGTTAATCCATTTGCCGTAGATCCAGCCGGAAAGATTACCGCCTTCCAATTCCCAGCGCCCGGTTACCGCGCCTTTTTCGTCAAATTCTTCCAAAATCGATTTTTCCTCCATAACCTGACCTTTGAGTGAAATGGTTTTACCGATTTTGTTATAATAATAACTCCCGCTCAATTTGTCTTCATTGCGAATGAGATTGACTGTAATGGGGTATTTCTGATCAATTTTTCCGATAAACACAGTCCCGATTTCCTCTGATACAGGTGCTGGTTCTTTCGTAGAAGTTTGATTTGTATCGGAAACTTCTTCAGTATCATGATCACTATTTTGCCGGGAAGGACTCTGGCAGGCAAAAGAAAAAACACTTATAAGCAGGCAGAAAAAAAACGGTTTCATTTGTTGTCTCAATTTTGTAAACAATTTACATAATTTGCTGGCAGATACTCAAATCTGATTTATATGGAAAATGCTGTAGCACCTGAATGGCAAATTACCACCCTTAATGGAAATCCTCCTCCAAAGCTTACCGATTTCAGGGGGAAACCATTATTAATTTTATTCTTCAGCCGGGGTTGTAATGGATGTATGGGACGGGCTATCCCTATGACCAAAACTTTTCGGGAGGAATATCCCCAGCTTCAGATAGTGGGAATTCACACTCATTTTGAAGGAATGAAATACTCTTTACATCAGATTCACGAGGTGGAATTATATTTCAAACTGGACTACCCGATTTATGTGGATCAGGAAATGGCGACGTATGAGTTGTTTCGGGCGGAAGGGACGCCTCACTGGATTTTGATTGATGCGGAGGGGAAAATTGTCAAATCCATATTTGGATCGCAGGAGAATGCCCGGCAGCGGCTGGCTTATGTGCTGGAGGAGTTATATGATAAGGAATAATTTCAGTGTGGTCGACTTTGCGACCACACTGAAATATAGATTAGTACTTAATCAATCGTTTTGTTTTTTGTCCTTCGGGCGTTAACACCTGAATCATATAGATTCCGGGGCTAAGGCTGGAAAGATCCAGTTGTTGATTCCATTCAGCAGATTTTGGCCGAACTTCTACCCAAACTTTTCTTCCTTCCATATTGACGACCTTGATCATCATATCGGCAGGCTGAGCCAGTTTGACATCAATATTCACCATGCCCTGTGTAGGGTTGGGAAATACGTCAAATTGACTGACGTCCAGAAGATCTTCTTTTCCCACAAATACAGCTGAATCAATTTTCACAACTGCTCTGATCCAGATATCCTGTGTGTTGACCTGGCGGTAAACAGACCAGTCTCCGTCAAGGATTTCATAGGTACGTCTGGAGATTGGCAGTTTTTGTTCAGTTGCCAAAACGATACGAGGATCGTTTTGATACCAGGCGACATAAAACCCTCCGCTGTCAAATTTGATAGGACTATCCAGATTAATTCTCGTCCAGCCTCCAGCTAATGGCACAGAATCCAATGGTACAACGGCTCCAGCCAAAGCAGTACCTGGCAGGGTGCTATTGGCGGAATCCAGGACATTAACAGTATAAGCAAAACCCTGGGTCAGTGTATCTCCGGTCAGAAATACATGTCTGAATTCTACAGCAATTAATTCAACCGGGTAACCTACCGGATCGAAAAATACGGCAGCACCACTGGCTCCATTATTTCCTGACCAGTTAATGGGAGTAGAAGTTAGCGCATTATTGATATCATCGCTGACATATCCAAGGGTAATTTCGTCCAGAGTTGTGTCAACCATTACAATTTCAGTTTCTCCAATATCATTTGCAGTGTTTACATCCCCAAAATCCTGCGGATTGGTAATTTCGATGATATACCTGTAGGAACCAGAAAAAGGTGGGTAAAAAGGTGGAGTAAAGAAAAAACCCTGACTTTCACCCACGGCAAGACCGCCCGGGATACTATCATTCAGGAAGTAGAAAAGGTTTCCAGAAGTGTCTTTTACTGAAGCTTCAATATAAATGGTAGTATTAATATCGGCACTTCCCTGATTGGTCACTCCCGCACTCAATCTGTTTTGCGTAGGGGCTGTTGATGCAGGTGGAGCCCAGGGGAGAAAGTACCCCGCCAAATCGCGATTTCCGACAGTGGTTACGGCCGCATCTACCACCGGTCCGGGAGTAGAAGGCGCATAAAAAGTAATCGCAGTGCTGTCTACAGGTTTTTTTGCGGTATTGACCGGAGGTTCAGGCACACTTAGTCCAATATTGCCGGTGATGGCTTCAATACCTACGACAAAAGGATTGGCGGCACTATTATAACTGCTATTCCAATCTCCGGTCAAATCCAGGTATTGAAAAGTGATTGTTGAATCATCGGCATCCAGAATCACCTGGAAACTATTACTTCCGTCATAACCTGCTGTGTTATTTGTCCAGTATGGAACATTCAGGAAACTGACAATAAAGCGGTTTTCAGCTGCATCTGAATAATACCAGGCTTCACCAGGATTATTATTTCCTGCAAATGACAGGTCTGAGAGGTAGGGAGCAATCAGGTCTTCGTTCCCATCTGCTGTAGGCGGAGGAGGAAAACCGATTGCCGTGGAGGAAATGTTTGCCGGCTGGAAAGATATAAATCCATTAGAGCCTATCCATAATTGACTTTTGGTAAGCCAATAAAATGGAAAATCAATTCCCATAGGAAATGGACCAACAAAATTGTCATCTGTCAGGTCTTCGACTTTCGTCCCTACTGTGGTGATATCAATCCAGTTGAAAGTTGGCCCTCCCGTTGCTGAATTGGTCTTCCATGTGTAGCCATAGCTGTCCGGAGCCGGACTTTCCGGTGGCCAGGGGAGTGTCTGACCATAGGTCATTGCTACCCACCCTGTCAATAAACATAGTGTAAATAAAAGCTTCTTCATAAGAGATACTTGTTAGATTTTGGTAAAAGTCTTCGAATTTATGATAAAGCTTATTGTAAACCTAAAGCTATTAATTACATTTCAAATAAAGCCCTTCCAGGTTTTCGAAACCTGGAAGGGCTAAAAAAAGAAAATTTCACAACAATAAAGTAGCTTGCCCTACTCCGCACGCAAACTTCCTGCAGGATTCATTCTCACCAGTTTTATCGATTCAAAACTAATGGTAATCAAAGCGATTGCCAGCGTCATTGATCCTGCAACCAGGAAGATATCCCAGGTAAGGTCAATTCGGAAGGCGTAATCACTAAGCCATTCCCTCATGGCGTAATATCCGAGGGGAATAGCGATCACTAATGAAATGGCAATTAATTTGAGAAAATCTATTGTCAGCGTATTAAATAGCGTTGTCATAGAAGCTCCGAGCACTTTACGAATGCTGATTTCCTTTCTCCGTTGCTCAACCATAAATGCCGACAAGGCAAACAGGCCGAGACAAGCCACAATGATCGCCAGCGAAGCAAAAATGGTGAAAATCTGACCGGTTCGTTCTACATCTTCATACATCCGGGCAAATGACTGGTCCAGGAAAGTATAACGCATAGGCTGATTAGGGGCAAACTCGTCCCAGACTTTGTTGATCGCTGTTAGTGTTTCAGGAATATTCGCTCCCTGAATTTTGATAGGCATATTTTCTCCAAAATTCCCCATTACCAGGCTAAGAGGACGGATTGTATTTTTAACTGACTCAAAATGAAAATCCTCCACTACACCAATGATTGTATAAACAGGCCTGTTATTAGTAATTCTTTTGCCAATTGGATCTTCAAAACCAAATGCTTTAGCCATGGCCTGATTAATAATAATTCCGCTTGAATCTGAAGCGATTGATTTGTCAAAATCTCGCCCTGCAATCAAATTCATCCCCATCGTGTTTATATAATCATTGCCAACAAACCAGATTTGAGCACCGATAGATTTTTCTGTTTCTACCATTCCTTCTTTCCAAAAAGAGTTCTGATCTCTCTTTGTTCCGGAAATAGGTAAATAATTGCTGATGGTTGTATTTGTTACTTGTGGGATTCTTTCCAGTTCATTTTGAAGTTGAGGAACCTGTTCAAAAGGGATCGTGTTCGTGCCTTGA
>JAGQVA010000431.1 GCA_020438265.1 Bacteroidota bacterium | reverse complement strand
TTTTTACAGCCAGAGCTGCGGCTGGGAACAGACCCCAACGATTGTCTGGAGCAAAACGGGAAGTACCATCTCTTCTCAGGGTAAAGGTCAACAATACACGGTCAAAGAAAGACAGATTAACACGTCCAAACAGCGATACCAGATAATATTCTCTGGAAGCAGTATCTGCAGGGGTCAGAATTTCTGTTCCTGCAACGTTGGTTGCAAAACTATAATCTTCACGGAAGAAATGCTGCCATGAATAACCCGCCATCAAATCAAGGTTTACACTGCTGATTTCTTTTTGGTAGTTGAGGTAAAAATCAAGCAGAGAGTTTGTTTGAAGCTGGCTGTATTCTCTGTCTTCTCCTCCATCTGAATAAGCAAAAGGAGCGTTTGCTGGTACATCCACTGTTCCGGAACCAGCAGAGCGGTCATAACCCAGGTTGAGGTTTGCCCTTAATTCAGGAAGGAAAGGCATACGGTAGTCAGCCTGAATGTTGGTAAGATAACGAGTTACCTGAGAACGGTCGTCTCTCATGTTCAGCAAGGCCAGTGGGTTGGCTGGCGCAATGGGAATAGGATCTCCATTGGGCTGAGTCCAGGTAAAATATCCGTCAAACTTATTTCCATCCTGATAGATAGGCTGAGTAGGATCAAAGAATGCAGCACTTCCAATTGCGCCCCGGTTACCAAAACGGTTGTTTGACAACATACCTTTGAAGTTGGCATTAATCTGAAGTGTATTATTCAAAAATCCGGGAGAAAGGTTGATCGCAGCGGTAGTACGGTTGAAGTTATCCGTTTTTAATACCCCGTTCTTATTGGTATAACCTAAAGAGACACGGTAAGGAATTTCTCCCACACCCCCAGATACGCTTACATTATGGTCGGTACCCAGTGCTGCCTGATAAATCTGAGATTGCCAGTCGGTATTTTCATTACCAACAAGGGCTCTGGCTGGATGGTTTTCGTCATATCTTTCTGCCATCAAAGCGCGATATTCATCACCATTCAATACATCGAGCGTTCTTGTGATTGTACCTACAGAAAATTGTCCGGCGTAATTAACGCTGATTTTCTTTCCTAATTTTCCTTTTTTGGTAGTAATCAAAATGACCCCGTTGGATGCTCTCGATCCATAAATCGCAGTGGCAGAAGCATCTTTTAAAACCGTAAATGTCTCAATGTCATTAGGGTTTAACAGGTTGAGAGGGTTTCTGGAACCGGAAATCCCATCATTAAATACAGGTACTCCATCAATGACGATGAGTGGATCATTGGAAGCACTCAGAGAAGAACCTCCACGAATTCGGATCGTAGCACCGGCACCAGGATCACCTCCAGTGGTAATCTGTACACCCGCTACTTTACCTGCCAGCAACTCCTGAGGAGAAGTAATCGCTCCTTTGTTAAATACTTCGGAACTAACAGACTGGATAGATCCTGTAGCATCTTCTTTTTTGATCGTACCATAACCGATGATTAATACTTCATCAGTGCTGAGTACTTCTGACTGCATGCGGACATCCATCACATCAGAATCACCAACAGGAAGTTCCAGCGTAGTGTATCCGATATAAGAAAATTTTAAAGACTGGGAACCAGCGGGAACCTGAACTTTATAGTCGCCGTTGTCGTCAGAACGAGCTCCGGTAGTCGTACCCGAAACCAGAACTGTTACGCCAATCAGAGGCTCACCAGTATCTGAAGCTGTGATTTTTCCTGAGATAACCCGCTGTCCCAAAACCTGAGACGTAGCGAATATCAAAACAAAAATCAGAAGAAAGGACTGAACTAATTGTTTCATACAAGTAGTAGTTGAGTTATTAAAAAAATTCAATTGAAAATGTTGATCCTATTAAAGGATCAGGAACATCATAATTGGTAAAATTCAAAACAATTTTGGTATCTTAAAGGGTTATATGGGTAATTCAAGGGGGATAAATGGATAAATTAATGAGAATATGAACCAAAGGATCTGGTGCTCCCTGATTCTGCTGATCATGAATTCAGAATCTGCATTTAGCCAATTATTTGGCCTTCCTCATCAGGAGCGTTATACGGTTTCCAGTGGTTTGTCCAATAATTCAATTACTGATATTGAGCAGGATCATTTGGGGTTTTTGTGGATTGGAACCGCAGATGGATTAAATCGCTATGATGGTGATCATTTTGTTGTATACCACCCTTCACCTGAAGACTCAACCTCTATTTCAGATAGTTTTATTTCAACACTGAAGGCCGATCAGGATGGAACCCTTTGGATTGGTACCCAAAAAGGAGGGGTCAATTATTACGACTTTCATTATGATCTCTTCAAAAAAGTGGGAATCGGTGGCTTTTCCAATCGTCAGACCGATTTTTTTGTTACGCACGGGCAAACGCTTGTCATTGAAGAATCTACCTCAGCCTGGGTAGGGACAGGCCAGGGGATTGCTAAAATCCCGTTAGCTCCTGAAATTGGCCAGCTGGAATTTATTCTTTCCGACATGGCGGTTAACAGTATTTTTCGCGACCAACGCAATATGATCTGGGTAGGAACTTCTTCGGGATTATATCGACTTTCCCCTTCTCATCAATCCATTTCAATGATTGAAAGCCTTGCATTTGGTGCCGTAATGGCCATTACAGAAGATTCTATGGGCAATTTACTCGTAGGGGGAAAAAATGGCCTGTTTATACAAAAAAATGGAGAATGGAGTGAAATTAAGACCCTGAGAGGAGATCAGATTATATCCTTTTCCAATATTAATTCAATTGTCGCTGATAACCACGACCACCTTTGGGTAGCAGGCCAACAAGGATTGGAGGTGATTAAATATGACCAGGGAAAGTATCAGGTTGATAAAAAGGAATTGGCTGTCCTAAGACGAAATAACCTCGATCGTGAAAATATTCAGGTGATCTTTCTGGATCGGGAGGAAAATTTGTGGATTGGAACGGCGAATAATGGCCTGATTCGCCTTTTTTTGTCAAAGGAACATTTCCCCGTTTACCGCCAAAATGTAAATCCCATCATTGGAGGGACTACAGAAAATACAATCAGATCTATATGGGCCGACCACGAAAATGAAATCTGGATAGGTTCTTATGGTGCAGGTCTGTTTCGTTTTGACCGGGAAAAATTCTCCTTCGAAAACTTTCGCACCGATCCTACCAACCCATCCAGCCTGAGTGGAGATCAGGTAAGTGCAATCTACCGGGATAGCAGCGGTAATTTTTGGGTCGGCACCTGGGGAGACGGGTTAAATAAAATGGCGATAAATAGCGGGAAGGTTACTTTTTATCGGCAAGAAGTCAAAGTGAAGAAAGAAAGTGATCGTTCTAAAATCTCGGAAATTCACCGTTTTTTTGAAGATGAATACGGTAATCTATGGGTTATCGCCAATGAAGGACTCATTAAGAAAAACCGAAACAGTAATGAGTTTAAAGAAGTAACCAGTTACTTCGATCTCCCTTATCTGGATATTAATGCCATTCTTGAGGATAGTCAGGGTAACTGGTGGATTGGCACCTGGAACGGACTATTTGTTTTTGATACACCTACTGTGCAAAATGCAAAAAAGGACCAGCCCGGCACTTTTCGCGATCCGGTCAGGAGTTTTTATGCTGACAGCAGAAGTCAGTCCCGACTTTCCAATAATCGAATTACCTGCCTTTTTAAGGATAGTAAGGAAAGGATTTGGGTGGGCACTTACGGAGGAGGGCTTAATTTATGGGTTGAACAAAATGATCCCAACGTAATACTGAAAGGATATTTTGAATCTTATACCCGCAAAAACGGCATGCCCAATAACGTGGTATATGGCATTCTGGAGGATAGCGTGGGGCGTTTATGGCTGAGTACCAATAATGGGTTGGTATTATTTGACCCCGAAGAAGAAACTTTTCAGGTATTTACCCGGGAAGATGGCCTGCAAAGTAATCAGTTTTATTTTGGAGGATTTGATGCGACCCCTTCCGGAAAGCTGATTTTTGGGGGGAATAATGGATTTAATATCATTGATCCGCTTTTATTTTCCTCTAATCTGGCCCCACCTCCGGACGTATTAATTACCGACTTACTGATCAGAGGGGAAAAGGTGCCTATTGGACCCAGAGAAGACGGAGCTACCATATTAAGACAGTCTATCCTTACTGCTGATTTGATTTATTTACCTCCTGATGAAAATAATTTTCGGATTAAATTCCTGTCTCCAACCTTTAACCATACATTAAAGTTAAAATATGCTTTTCGCCTGGTTGGTTTTAATGATGTATGGACTTATACGGATTATCAAAATCGCGATGCAGTCTACTCAAACCTCTTTGAGGGGACTTATACCTTTGAGGTAAAAGCCAGTCTTAACGGAAAAAACTGGACTCAGCCAAAGCAACTGGCTATTTACATCGCTCCTCCCTGGTACCGTACCTGGTGGGCCTATTTTCTTTTTACTATTTTGGTTTTACTGTTTTTGGGTACGATTGCCAGACTTTCCTATGTGTATTCTACCTTAAGAAATAAGCTAAAACTGGAAAAGCTGAGCCGTCAGAAAGAGGCCGAAATCAATGAAATGCGGATGTGGTTTTTTACTTATATCTCTCATGAATTCCGGACGCCGCTAACGCTGATTATTTCCCCTGTATTGGAGATGATGGACGGGCTTGGTCATAATAAAGAGATGAAATCCAGACTGAGAACCATTTACAGAAACAGTCAGCGGCTGTTGAGAATGGTCAATCAAATCATGAACTTTCGACAAATTACTTCAGGTAAACCAGAGCTTCAGGTTTCAGAAATGGATCTAGTGGCATTTACCCGAAAAATTGGCGAAAGTTTTACCCAACACGCCCGCGACAGGCAAATTACCTATGAATTTTATGCAGATCAGGCTACGATTCCCTTATGGTTTGATGCTGAGAAAATGGAGTTGATTATCTATAATCTCCTGTCTAATGCTTTCAAATATTCAGAAGATGGCCAGCATGTTAAGCTGAATATTCATTCCCATGATGAATGGATAGAATTAGAAGTCAAGGATCGGGGAATAGGTATTCCAGAGGGCAAGTTGGAGCAGATATTTGAGCCTTTTCAACGGGTAAGAGACAATCAGGCTATTGGCTCAGGGATTGGATTGGCATTAGCGAAAGAATTGATTGAATTGCATTCCGGACAAATTCGTGTAGAAAGCGTGCAAGGGGAGGGGAGTACCTTTTATTTATTGATTCGCAAAGGGAAAGATCATTTTTCACCAGAACAAATCAGACCTG
>JAGQVA010000430.1 GCA_020438265.1 Bacteroidota bacterium | reverse complement strand
GAAGGTTTGAGCATGGATATGAACCGCCAGGAAAAAGAGAGTGAGAATCAAAGCTCTCTTTTGGAAAATGGGGAAAGATAAAGGAGCTGTTTTCATATATTTAAGATAAATAATGATCCCGGTTTCTATAAAAGAGAATAAGTTTTTTTTTAATATTCCTCTCTACGCTTTGCTGTTCGGGATGCCTGTCAAATACGGTTCTCAACGGAAGTTGGGCATCCCGAATCTGCCCAGGCAGAAGAGGGATCTTCATCAATCTCATTACTAAAATCCCTTTTTCATAAACCCTCGTCTTCTAATTTACAAAATACCAACCTACCATTTGTCTGATTTTTAACAATTACACATGACATAAGTTATTAACATTATGACAGAATATCCTTAATTTTCTGAACAAATCAGACTTAGAACATGAAGATGAAACTGATCTATTTATCCATAATTATCTCCTTTTTTTCCTTCTTTGGTTGTAACGGAAATGCTCAGCCTACCGGAGGAGATGGAAGTTTCTCCTATTTCTCCAAAGACAATTTTAAGGACTACTGGTATCAGGGAGAAGCCGAAATCAGCAGCTATACCCTTCAACAAGCTCGTTACGGAGAAATTCACGAAGGTCACGCCGTAATGGTTTTTGTTACAGAGGATTTTTCAAAGGAAAAACAGGTAAAACTGGATAATTCGAATGATGCTGGAAATGACAAAGTACCGATTATGAAACTCAATTTCACCAAGAAATTTGTCACCGGAATCTACCCTTATTCCATGATGCAGTCGGTTTTTACGCCCGTTGACCGGAAAAAATTTCCTCATTCTCTCAAAACCACCATGTCGGCTCAGGAATGGTGCGGGCATACATTTACACAGTTTAATCTCAAGGGGAATGAATATCAGGTCAAAGGATTTTCCTACTTTGAATCGGAGGGAGATCAACAGAAAAACCTGCAGGTTACCTGGCTGGAAGATGAAATCTGGAATATGATCAGATTAACGCCCAACAAATTGCCTGAAGGCAAAATAGACATCATTCCAGGAAGTTTTTATCTCCGTCTGAAACATCGCGATTTTTCCATTTCAGAAGCAAATGCCACACTTGCTACAGAGGGTTCAGAAAGGATTTACTCTCTTACATATCCGCAGGAAAATCGCACACTAACCATTCGCTTTCAGAAGGATTTTCCCTATCAGATTTTATCATGGGAAGAGACCTATCAGGATGGCTGGGGTTCAGACGCAAAAGTCCTGACTACTACCGGAAAATTAAAGAAAACGCTTAAGACTGACTACTGGACAAAGCACAATAATATAGATCGCAACTTGAGGACAGAACTGGGATTAGAATAGCGTTCTCAGAAAGAATATCCGTTTAGGCAAGGATTTAACCCGTTCCACTCAATTTTTCTGAAGTTAAAGGAATAATTTTTTATCTTCGGAAAAGATTGTTTGGGCTAATTTCACTATCTTAATATTCAAACCGCCTGTTTTACAGACCAGTTATCTAAACTGATATGACGCTACACTTTTTTAGAACCGGATGCGCCATAGGGTGTTACCTGTGGATTTTTCTTGCCTATGGCTTTTCACAGGATAATCCCAAAAACTTCGAGGATATCATCAATGACTATTTAGGAGCCTATGAACTTGAACCAGACAACCTGTTTCGGCTGGCCGCCTACACGGAAATGAAAGGGAAATACTCTTCTGAATATCAAACACTTACCCTTGATTTCGGAGATTTGGGCCAAATGGCTTTTTACGAAAAAAACGTTCTGCTTCGCACACAAACCAACCGTGTGTATCACATGGACAAAAACCGTGAGTCGGCAGCATTGTCTACCATCATGAACCGGAACTTGTCCAGTTTATTTGAAAAAATTATCCTCCTGAGCAATCATGACGCAGATCCTGCGCAGATCGCTTTTGTTGACAAACATCTGGCCCGCAAAAATATAGAACCATTTGACAAGATCTTTCTCAGACATATTCTCATCCGATATGGAAAATTTGATCAGGCCAATCAGCGGGTCGTTTTTCATACAGACTGGATGGCAGAAGAGGATTGGAGCATGCTGGAGAAAAACGGAAAAACCGTAAGCAAACCTTCTGAGCCCATAAAAATCAAACTTGACGCGCAAATCGTCAGAGGATATTATCTCTGGTCAGGAGGAACCGTATATGTTGAGAATGTAAATCGGGATGTCGTTTATGCTACGGGAGAAAATTACAGTTATAATGTGGCTGCATTTAAGCTTATGCTTCAAAAACTCTTTTCCCAGACCACACATTTTGTAGTTGCGGCAGAACAGGACAGAATTAACCGTATGCCTGACAATATCGGAGCAATCACAGACCTTCAGATCAATCTGGAAGAAGACTCTTACGTGGTACTCACTCCCGAGCGAATGAATACCCGGGGAATGAATACGATTAATCCCAATCCCCGCAATACCAACAAGTCTTATATCAGACCTGGCCAGCAATCTCAGGTTACTCAAAACCAATCTGACCAAAAAGATCCTGCTTTTAATTCCAAAATCAGGCAACTCTACAGTCCCTATGCATGGATACCCATGATGTTGGGAATTTTGCGCTCAAACGGAGTCAATATTGGAGATGAGGACGTGATTAAATACTTTATTAATCAACCTTATTTTCCGAGGTTGTATGATCAATTGACCAGGGAAGAAAGGAAGAAGGTGGATTCGTTTAGAGACAATTGACACCCCTTCTATTCTTTAGAAAATTACCGGGTACAACAGAAAAGCAGAAAAATTACAACTATGTGGTTACAACAGGTCTATTTTTGCAATAAACCTGAAAAGTCAACCATGAATAAGAAAAAATTTTACCGAGGAAAACTCCCTCACTTTCAACCCAGAGGAGGGACATTTTTTGTTACTTTCAGGCTTTATGGAAGTATTCCAACGCTAGTTCTCCATAAACTTAAAGAGGAAAAAAGGTCATTCAGAGAATATTACCTATCGATTTCTGATCCTAAAAATGTAAAAGTATCCCATTTTATTTCAAAAATCGACGAGTATCTGGCTCAGCTTTCCAATGGTCCATATTGGCTTGCAAAGAAAGAAATTGCAGAGACAGTCTCTTCGTCTCTACACTTTTGGGATAAGAAAAGGGTCGATCTGATTTGTTACTGTATTATGTCCAATCACGTCCACGCAGCAGTCAAAGTGTATAAACAGCTCCCAAACGGTGAGGAATATTATCTGACAGATTTTATGGCATCTGTTAAAAAATTCAGCGCCCGGAGGGCAAACATAATTCTCAACCGAACGGGCAAGCCATTCTGGGAAGAAGAAACCTACGATAGCCTGATCAGAACCCCTGAAAGTTTACAAAATGTAATCACTTACATTCAGCAAAATCCAGTGAAAGCCGGACTAGTTACCCAAGCCCAAGACTGGCTCTGGACTTATACCAACCCCCAATATTATCCGACGGATAACCAAACTGGAAAGAGCCAGTAGTCGGGTTCTCCTGAACCCGACACGGACTTATTCATCTGGAGATGATGAAGGGTAAGGCTCACCTAATATGGTGAAAACAAGGCTCGCCCTCTGGAGAAGCCGAGTACGCTAGTCCTTGGGGACTTCCTGCACTGTCAGGTACTCCCAAAGCCTGCGGCTTTCACGACGCAACCGTTTCAGGAATCCTTTTCGCAACCCGCCATCAGCCATGATGCGGCGATCGCTTGTCCAGACCAGAGCGTCCGGGTGACTGACATATTGGAGGCGTCCGATTTTCATCAGGGTCATGGCCATGTGGCCATCTTCGCTGCCGTTTTCGGTGTGGTCGTAACTCCCGTATTTCAGGGCCTCTTTGCGCAAAAACGCGGAATTAAAACCATGTACATTGATATACTCCCGGTTTATTCGCCGCAGATTGTAAAGCCAGCTTCGCAAAGTTTCGTGCAACAAATATTTCCAGCGGGGACGATTACCCGAGGGAATAAAGGCGTGTTTGCCATAGGCCAGTACGACCGAATCGCGTTGTAATGCCTCAATAAAGGGAATTCCCCATCCCGGGGGATAAATACTATCGGCGTCCGCCTGAAGGATAAATTGGCCTTTGGCCAGTTTCAGTCCTGCCTGACGGGCATCCTTGATGCCTTTGTTTTCAGCAAATTGAATGTGGGTAATATCAAAAAAGTCGAGAATTTGATTCGTCTCGTCAAGACTCCCGTCATTCACAATGATCAACTCGCAGGGAAAATGATTGGCAATCGTTAATTCAGCAAAAGAAGAAAGGGTGTAGATCAGATTTTCTTCTTCATTATAAACTGGCATCACAATCGACACCAACGGTTCATTCACCTTAAACCGGTCCAACCCCCGCTGGATGCGCCCAAGAGTGAGTTCGTCTATTTCCTCAGGCCGTGAGCCTGGAAACTGATGCATAAACAACCACTGAGGTAGACGAATAGGAGGCATAAATTCTGGTCAGACAAACTAAGATAATCACAATCAGTGCAATACGGAGATTTTTTGTCTGGAATGAAAAAAATATGTGGTCAATTGCGCAAATTTAGTTATCATTGACTCATGGCAGAACCATTAAAAAATCTCTATAACCCTTCTTTTTTTGAAAAGCTGATTGCTGATTTTCAAACCGTAGAACCCCATTTTAATGCCAAACTTTTCAAGGAATTGATTTTCAATGAAGAATGGGAAAGTATGGAGTTGAAAACACGGCTCAGGCATATTACTCAAACTCTCCATGAGGTAGTGAATCTCCCCTATCGCGAAGCGCTGACTCTGTTCAAACCGATTGCGGCCAAACAAAAACAGGGATTTGAGTTTATGTTTTTTCCTGACTTTGTAGAACTCTATGGACTCGATGACTGGGAAGCATCTATGGACGCGTTGGAGCATTTTACGCAGTTTTCCAGCTCGGAATTCGCTATCAGGCCTTTTATCATCAAAGATCCGGAAAGAGCTATGAAACAAATGTTCGAATGGTCTGCCCACCCTAATGAGCATGTGCGAAGGCTTGCCAGTGAAGGATGTCGCCCACGCCTGCCCTGGGCCATGGCTTTGCCGAAATTTAAGCGAGATCCTGCTCCTATTCTCCCTGTTCTGGAAAATCTCAAAACAGATCCATCCCTGTACGTGCGCAGAAGCGTAGCCAATAATCTCAACGATATTGCCAAGGATCACCCGGATTGGGTTGCAAAAATGGCTGAAAGCTGGTATGGAAATCACCCGGATACGGATTGGATCGTCAAACATGCCTGC
>JAGQVA010000429.1 GCA_020438265.1 Bacteroidota bacterium | reverse complement strand
GAGATGGGATGTTGGTGGATTTAAGCCAGTGGCTTCCCGAATATATTTCATACATTTTACAAGGAACTACCCTGTTCTTTTTCTCATGGTGTCTTTTATGGAAAAGGAATGTAGCTGTGAGTTGGAAGATTAAACCTCCTTTTGATAGCCGGAAAGCTTAATCCCTAACGGGATTTTTCGCCTATTCCCCTTCCCTTTTATTTGCCAGATCGACAAGCAAAAGGTAACTTTGTCAGCATAAGTAATCATAAATAGTATATATGTCCTCAAATAAATATGATGTTACGGTAATTGGTTCAGGACCAGGTGGATACGTCGCAGCTATCCGTTGTGCTCAGTTGGGAATGAAAACAGCGATTATCGAAAGATACGCTACACTCGGTGGTACCTGTCTCAATGTCGGTTGTATTCCTTCGAAGGCACTGCTCGATTCCAGTGAACATTACCATAATGCTCAACATACTTTCAGCGAACATGGAATCAAGATATCCAATCTGGAAGTTGATCTTCCTCAAATGATCAAACGCAAAAGAGATGTGGTTACGCAAACTACATCAGGTATCGATTTTTTGATGAAGAAAAATAAAATCGACGTTTTTCAGGGACATGGTTCTTTTATCGATAAAAATACCATTAAAGTCGCCAAAGATGATGGTAGTGAAGAACAAATCAGCACAGAAAAAGTCATTATCGCTACGGGTTCCAAACCAGCCAGTCTTCCCGGTATTGAAATTGACAAGAAAAAAGTTATTTCTTCTACTGAAGCATTAGAACTAACCACCCTTCCCGGACACATGATTGTCATCGGAGGAGGCGTTATTGGAGTGGAAATGGCATCCGTATTTGGCCGTCTGGGATCTCAGATTACCATTCTGGAATATGCAGATAAACTCATCCCCGGCATGGACGATGCGCTTGGAAAAGAATTAAACAAAGTACTTAAAAAGGACCTTCCTAACTATTCTGCGCATTTTAATCACAAGGTTACCGGCTCCAAAATCGACGGAGAAAAAGTCATTGTAACCGCCGAAAATAATAAAGGAGAAGAAGTGACTTTCACTGCTGATGTATGTTTAATGGCAGTAGGAAGAAGGCCCTACACAGATAATCTGGGATTGGAAAATATTGGAATCGAAACCGAACGCGGCCGAATCCCGGTGAATGATCACCTCGAAACTTCTGTTCCTGACGTGTACGCCATCGGAGATGTGATCAAAGGAGCTATGCTGGCACATAAAGCCTCAGAAGAGGGTGTTTTTGTGGCAGAACACATGGCCGGGCAACATCCGCATATCAACTATCGCGCAATTCCCGGGGTTGTGTATACCTGGCCGGAAGTCGCAGGAGTAGGTTATACTGAAGAAGAACTCAAGGCAGACGGAGTCCCTTACAAAGTAGGAAATTTCCCTTTTAAGGCTTCAGGACGAGCCAGAGCCAGTATGGATAATCGCTTCGGTTTTGTGAAAATCATTTCTCATAAAGAAACCGACGAATTGTTGGGAATGCACATCATTGGTCCCAGAGCAGCTGATATGATTATGGAGGGAGTGATTGGGCTGGAATTCAGGGCGTCAGCAGAAGACATTGCCATTTTCTCCCACCCGCATCCGACTTTCTCTGAATCAGTCAAAGAAGCGGCAATGGGAGCAACAGCAAACCGCATTATTCACTTATAAGTCAAGACAAGCCGATTTTTATGGCAAATGAAGAGAAAGTAACTGGAAAGGTATTGGACCGCAAAATTGCGGCCCGCCTGCTTACTTATGTAAGGCCCTACCGCAAACTATTTGTGATCGCCTTAACCCTGACCATCCTTCAGGCTGTTCTTTCTCCTCTCGAGCCGATTCTTTTTCAATATTTACTGGATAATCAGATTCCCCAGGGAGATATTGCAGGATTGAGAAATATGATTTTCCTGATTATTGCGGTAGTTATTGCCCAGGCCATTGTCATGTATGGCAATACCTATTTGACCAATTGGCTGGGGCAAAGCATTATTCGCGATATCCGGGTTCAGGTGTTTGACCATATTTTAAAGCTGAAACTGAAATATTTTGATAAAACGCCCATTGGCAAACTACAAACCCGGACCATCAATGATGTAGAAACGCTCAACGATGTTTTTACTTCCGGTCTGGTGCGTATTGTAGGCGAGTTATTGCAATTGGCGGCGATTCTGGCGGCGATGTTTTATGTAAGCTGGAAACTTACTCTGGCGGTTTTGGTAACCCTGCCTTTATTGATTTTTGCTACCTCTATTTTCAAAAACAAAGTCAAAGTCGCTTTTCAGAAGGTCCGGACTGCTGTAAGTGAGATGAATACTTTCCTTCAGGAGCACCTGACTGGAATGCAGATCATCCACATTTTTAACAGGGAAAAGGTTGAAATGGATCGTTTTCGGGAAATTAATAAACGGCACCGCAAAGCCCATTTAAATACCGTTCTGTATTACAGTATTTTTTACCCGGTTATTGAAATTATTTCTGCATTAACCCTCGGGATTCTGGTTTGGTACGGTGCAGGGCGGGTTGTTCAGAGTGAGCTTCAGTTTGGCGAACTGGTAGCTTTTATCATGTTTCAGTCTATGTTTTTCCGTCCCATTCGCCTCCTGGCTGATCAGTTTAATATTTTGCAAATGGGAATGGTCAGTGCAGAACGCATTTTTATTGTGCTCGACACCCAGGAAATGATTCCCAATAATGGTACAATCAGAGAATTATCAGGAGAGTCTCATGAAAGCCTGATCGAGTTTCAAAACGTTACTTTTGCCTATAATGAACCCGAATGGGTATTAAAAGATATTAGCTTTAAAGTCAAAAGCGGGGAAAAAGTCGCGCTTGTGGGAGCAACAGGTTCGGGTAAATCGACCATTATTAATCTCATCAGCAGGTTTTATGAAATTCAGGAGGGAAACATTCTCATTAACGGGAAAGATATCCAATCCTATCATCTCGACTACCTGAGACAACTCACCGGAATTGTTCTGCAAGAGGTTTTCCTGTTTTCTGGAAGTATTTACGATAATATTACCCTCAACAATCCGGATATCCCACTCGAAACCGTCATTGAAGCGGCCAAAAGAGTCGGAGCGCATAATTTCATCAGCCGGTTGCCCAATGATTATCATTACGAAGTCCAGGAACGTGGCTCAACGCTCTCTCTGGGTCAAAGACAATTAATCGCTTTCGCCAGGGTTTTGATTTATGATCCGCAAATTCTGATTCTTGACGAAGCTACCGCCAATATCGATACCGAGTCAGAAGAAATCATTCAAATGGCCATTGATCAGGTGATGAGCGGACGAACTTCCATTATCATTGCCCACCGTCTTTCCACCATTCAAAAAGCAGATAACATTCTGGTTCTTCATAAAGGAAAACTGATGGAATCAGGCAATCACCAGGAACTCCTGAAGCAGGAAGGGCTTTATTATCAGCTTCATCAAATGCAGTTTGCGGCGACGGAGTAGTTTTCTCCATGCAGCGAATTCCTCCCAAAATTCGTTTATGGGTAAATTAAAATCTAAAATTTACCATGCGTACACTTTTACTATTACTTACTTTTTCGATTATCGCCATAAGCGAAACTGTTGCCTGCTCCATCAGTACAGCCCAACAGTATTTTTGTCAGGTGGCCGGATACACCAACCACGGCATCATTCGCGGAAAAATTACGGATAAGATAAATAAGGGGATTAAAATCAAAGTTTATGAGGTCTATCGTGGCCCTGCTACAGAATCCGTAATCACTGTCTGGGATAATCAGGATTGGGATTGTAATGGAATTATTTTCAATGGAGAAGCGACCAATATGGGGAATGTAGGTGAAACTGTTGTGGTATTCATCAGTCAAATTTCTCAACCGGAAAACAATTGGGAAAAAGCAGGAGATTATCGTAATGTTTATTCATACATTAATGATTTCCCTCAGCATCACTATAATCTGGTGCAAAAAGGCGATAAAATCAAAGGCCCTTTTTCGGAAGGGAATTGGTCCGTTCCTCTCGACAAACTAGCCGAGACATTAAGAGAATGTGTAGGAGGAATGATTCATGAAACTCCCATTGTCATAAATGGTTATAGCGAACTCCAGGTATATCCCAATCCTGTGAGAGAATATCTGTTTATCTCAGGCTCAGGAGAATCAGCAGATGTAAAAATCTATAATCTGAGTGGCCAACTCGTAGCGAAAAAAGTCATTTTTATCGCTGAAGAGGGTATTAATATTCAGAATCTTACGGATGGAGTATATATCTGCATGGCAGAGATTGATGGGATAATTTCGAGGAAGAAATTTATGGTGATGAAGAATTAGTAACCATTAACCATTAAATCCTCGTAGGACATCATTTTCCATTCCGCAACTGCTTTTAGTTTAGAGCTAAAACTTACTCCCAGGGCGATAACTTCTTTGCCCTGGTTTAAATATTTACTTCCATATCGCTGTTCACGGATTTGACTCAGGGCTTCATCCGCTGATTGATCCAGCTTGAATTCAATAATATAGATATAAGATTCGGTCTTTATAATCGTATCAACTCTTCCTTTGGCAGTACTCACTTCAGAATCGATATGTATGCCCATCAAATGAAAAGAAATATGCAGAATCGCGTGAAAAAATGCCTCCTGGTCAGAGATAAAGATCTGATAGGGAAGTGATTCAAAAAGAATATTAATCCCTTTGATAAATTCCTCAATGTCTTTATCAAACAAAGCCAGAATAATTTGTTCTACAAGAGGATTAGAATCCACAGAATACCCTTCCCGAAAAGCACCCAAAAGATGTTGGTACATTGAATCACGTACCTCTTTGTTTGGATAACCCAATGTATATGAACCCATTGGCGAAACTGAGAGAATCGTTAAATATCCAGTCTGAAACATAAGCGAGCGGAACTCCAGGTTCTGTAGATTATAACTTTCAAAAATGGATTCTCCTGCTTTTATTTTTTCAAACTGGTAGTGCATTTCTTTCCTTAAAAGCTTTATAAGAAACGTGGGTGTACCAGTATGCCACCAGTAATTGGAGAAATTTTCGTCTGAAAAAAAACACAGAATTGAAAAAGGGTTAAATAAACGGTTTTTTCCATCCCAACTATATCCATCATACCATTCCGTAATTTTTTCTATAAGGTCATTTTTATTTATCCCCTGGTTTTCACTCATCTGGTCAATTCTATCGCCAAAATACTGCATTAACTCTTCTGGTGTATATCCTGTTACGCAAGAAAACTTAGGTGATAAAGTTATATCACGTA
>JAGQVA010000041.1 GCA_020438265.1 Bacteroidota bacterium | reverse complement strand
TATTTTTATCTGGGAGAAAGTCGATATCAATCAGTACCCAAAGAAAAAATTATTCTCTCTGAGAAAAAAATGGACTTTTGGGAAAACCTCTGGTTCTATCATCGGGGGTATGAGACAGCAAAGTACCGCTGGAGTTCGATGAGCGTGGGAGCTTTTCAGAATTTTGACAATCGGTTTGTTGCAGACTTACAGGAACAAAACCAAATTATGGTTGACCCATTTATTGAAGATTATCTGGGGAGATTGGTTAAACAAATTTTTCCCGGCGAACTTATTCGCCCAACCGAAAAAAGAGTCAGAGTTCAGGTTGCCCTGACTGGAAAATCAGAAGTTCTCACTTTTGACCAGGGACTTATTCTTATTTCTGATGGAAAACTCATTGAGTTGAAAAATGAAGCTGAGCTAATTCATCTACTGGCGGAAGAAATTGCCCATTTGGTTTTGGAGCATGGTTATGAAAATCACAAAAACCGGACTTTTACCGATCCTTTCTATCAATTTACGCTAAACCAGAAAATTCTGGCCAGTGAAGTAGCCAAAGATTTTTTTGAGTATAAGAAAAACGAAGGTCATCCTTTAGATACAAATGATAACCCTGATTCCTACACCGTGAAAATTTCTTCCTTAATCATGACTCATGCCTGGGAAAAATGGCTGAAAAAAAATTATCAGGCTTCTATGGATCAGGTGGATCGGTTAATTACTGCCAATATTGCTACGGATGAAACCTACGTGTTAAAAGCGATGCTTTACCGGCAATTATATCATACGCGTGAAGCCAATCTTACCGCGCTAAGTTATCTTGAAAAAGCCGAAAAACTGAAAGTACATCATGCCATCGAAATTTACAGGGAAAAAGGACTGCTTTGGCTCAGGCTGGATGAACCGGAAAAGGCACTTTCTGCATTTGAAGAGTATTTGGCTGGGCTGTTGCAGTTAGGCGATTCTGGCAAGGAGTCTAAATGGACCCGTGATATGATTTTTAAATGCAAGAGAATGACCCAGACCATTCGATAGAAAGAGATTTGGGCAATCGGTAAATTACTTGTATTTTCCGTGGATTGATGTTTGCGAAAATTCGCTAAATGCAAGTAAACAAACTGAATATTCGCCTCATATTTGGCCTGAAGGTCAAGCATTTGAGAGCCCAGAAAGGGCTTTCATTTGCCGAACTTTCCAGGGAAACGGGCATTTCTGTTTCTTATCTCAACGAAATTGAAAAAGGAAAGAAGTATCCCAAAGCGGATAAAATCGCCTTATTGGCTAAAGCATTGGGAGTGAGTTACGACCATCTGGTTTCGCTGAAATTAAATAAACGCCTGGCACCGGTAGCAGAACTCCTCAATTCCGGAATGTTAAACAGTATCCCTCTCGGAATGTTTGGGCTGGAAATGAGTACGGTTCTGGACCTGATTTCAGCTGCACCTACGAAAATTAATGCTTTTATTAACACATTGATCAAGATTTCGCGGAGTTATGCAATGAGTGAGGAGAATTTCTACTTTGCTGCTTTGAGGTCTTACCAGGAAATGCACAATAATTATTTTGAAGAACTGGAAACCTCGGTGGATAATTTTGTCAGGGAATACAACATTAATACCAATCCTCCGGTAGCACGCAAGCATTTGATTGATATTTTAATCAAGCGTTTTTACTATAATATTGACCGGGAATCCATGAGGCAATTTCCTGAACTGGCTTCCTTCCGCTCTGTTTTTGTCAAGGAAAAACGACGTCTTTATATCAATGATAGTCTTACGCAGATGCAGCAATCTTTTATTATTGGTAAAGAGATCGCGTTTCATTATCTGCAACTGGAAGAAAGGCCATATACGTCAAATTTGTTTCAGGTGAGTTCCTTTGAGGAGGTGTTAAATAACTTTAAGGCATCTTATTTTTCGGTAGCTTTGCTGATGAACAGGCACCAGTTTATTCGGGATCTGAGCCATTTTTTTGATCGGGAATCCTGGGATACAGAATCTTTCAGAAATATTATTGATAAATATGAGGCTTCTCCGGAAATGTTTCTGCATAGGTTGACCAATCTTCTACCCAAGTATTTCGGGATAGACAATTTTTTCTTCATCAGAGTCAATGAAACTGTTTCGGAAGTAAGAGAATACCATATTACGAAGGAATTACATTTTTCCCGGCTTCACAATCCCCATCGCAACGATGTTCATCAGCACTATTGCCGGAGATGGATTTCCATAAAAAGTTTTGAGCATCTGGCAAAGATGGAACAGGAGTCCTCTTCCCGGGGATTTTTGGTTGATGTACAAAGAGCGATGTTTATTGGTACGCAAAACGAATATCTTACCATTTGTATTACCCGTCCAAATTCTCCCACCCCAGAAAGCAATGTCAGTGTTTCTATGGGAATTCAAATTGACGCCGCTGCAAAGCGGAGGATTCGTTTTCTCAACAATAATGAGTTACCTATTGAAATGGTCAATGAAACCTGTCAAAAGTGCTCTCTGATGGACTGTGAGCAGAGAGTGGCGCCTCCCAGTGTACTGGAGAGTGCCAAAAGCCAGGAATTGATTCAGAAAAAACTGGAAGAATTAAAGGTTCTTTAGGGAAAATCAAGACTTGAGCTCGTCAATTTTTCCTCTGATGATCTCCATTTTGCTCACGCGTTCAAATGAGTAAAGATCTTTCTGCTTATGATTCAGAAATTCCAGAATGGCCAAAGCCCGCGTTAAACTACTGATTGCCTTTTCCCATTCTGCCTGAGCGTTCCAAAGCTCGCCTTCTTCTCGGAGCAGATCTGCCAGAATGGATAATTGATCATCGTTCAGGCCATAATCTCTGATTAGAATTTGAGGTAACTCTTCGGGTTCTGTGTTGTGAAGAAGTTCCCGTTTAAATTTAAAAAAACTGCCAAGGGTTTGATTGATTAGTTCAAAAGCTTCTTCATACCGGCCTCCGGTTCGCAAGCCAAGCAAACGGGAAAGGACGTAGGCAGCTTCTTCAATCAATTTTAACAGATAGTCTCTTTGTATCATATAATAAATCTTGAATTACAAGATACGAAAAACGGCTGGATGTTGATGTCCAGCCGTCTATATCCTAAAAATGTATATCTGTTTTACAGTCTGAGTTTAGCTCCGATGGCTACCAGGTAAGGTGCTGTAGCTATTTCTGCGTTAAGTCCTATAGGACCATTTCCAAAGAAATAGGCTATTCCTGCAACAGGCTGAAGACGGATTCTTCTTGCGCCAAGATTAAACTCCGAAACCGGATCATAATCAGGGTTTGAGCTTTCAGTATTGGAAGACCAGATGGTAGTACTCAAACGAATTCCAGCATAAAAATCCAGATCATCAGAACTACCAAAGTGGAAAAGAGGTCTGATGCCTACATTCGTACATGAAAAGTTTGCCTTGAACGTTTCCTGGATTCCGGAGATTGTATCTGTAATTGTCAAACCAGCTCCCTGATAAGTAACTGCTACCCCAAGGCTAAAACGATCAGAAATACCATAGTCAATGGCTCCGGATACCGGAGGAACAGAGCCAACAGCTTCCGACCCTGTGCTTATTACTCTGAAAATGAGACTGGTAAGGTTATAGCCAATATTAGCAGACACTCCCAATTGTCCCTGACTGTGTGCCTGAGCAGATGCCTGGTTGATAAGACCTGCTGTAAAAAGTAATAAGACAAAAATAGGAGCGATAATGTTCTTTTTCATAGTTTTAGGTTAAATTATTGAATGTTAATAGGATTTTAACGGCGCATACTAATCTTTATTTTCCACAATGAAAAATTCCAAGTTATATAACCTGTATAATCTTCTCACTCAAAAAGAAAAAAAGAAATTTGCCAGGTGGCTGGAATTTGAGCTGAATGGAAGTAAGCCAGAGCTTCTTTTGTTCAGAAAGTACCTTGACCAGGATGCTGAGCGAATGACAATCTGGAAAGGGCTTTTTCCTGGTGAAGCGTTTAATGACGCCAAATTTCGCAACCGGATTAAATTATTGCATGAATATCTGGAAGAATTTATACTGATTATTTATGTGCGAAAGCAGAAAGAGCGGAAAGGTTTATTTTTTTTGTTAGCGATTAGTGAGCGTAATCCTTCTCATGAATATTTCAGCAAAGCACTTAAGAAAGCCCAAAAAAAGCTAAATGATGAAGGTATATGGGATGATCAGTATTATTACATTCAGTATAGGATTAATTTGATGGAAAATCAGTTTGCTTATCAAAACCAGGATAAGGCACAACTTAAGATGGCTCAAAATGTCAATGATTCGTTTGACTCTTATTTTATCATGGCTAAGTTAAAACTTGCCTTGATGAATCGAAGCTATAAGAGAAAGAATTTGCATATTTCCACGCGATTTCTTGAGCCAATTAGTGAAGAAATGAAAAGTGGGTCTGAATTTGCGAATCAACCACCTGTTCAAATGTCTTTTCTAACATATAAACTTCTGGAGGGAGGTGAACCCGATGAAGCCCAAAAACTGAGAGATTATATGAAGGAATATGATCATTTGATTACTCCGTCCAATTATGGAATTATGTATAATATTTTACTTAATTTCTATATTCGGAAAATAAACAGGGGGTATGAAGGTAAATTATATTCCACCATATTTGATTTATATATTGATGGAATTGAACGGGGGATTCTGATGACTAATGGTTTCCTCCCGGCTCAGCATGTTGCCAACCTTGTAAAAATTGGAATAGCAGCTGGGGAGTTTAAAAAGGCAAGAGAATATCTGTCCTTTTTGGCTGCAAAGGTTCCCCCGCATTTACAGGAGGATGTTCTGAAGTTTAATAAAGCCCTGATTTTGTTTGAAGAGAAGAAGTTTCGGGAGGCTTCCAATTTGATTGTTCAAAAAGGAAGCGGGTTTAAAATAGACATAATGGAAATTCAAGCCCGCTATCTGGTTTTAAAGTGTAATTATGAGTTAGGTATACCCATTGAAACCAGCGAAGTAGATAATATTTCAAGGGCTTTGAAAAGAAGGGATCAAATTCCCATAGATGCTAAGAAAAATTATCGGAAGAGATTCAAATATTTTAAAAAGTTGATCAGGGCATTTTCAGAAGAAGATTACCAATCGCTTTGGGAGGAGCTACAAAAAGAAGACGTTTTTGGGGACAAAAAGTGGATATTAGAAAAAATACAATCAAAGATTCCCCAACAGGGAACCTTTGATTAAAACTTCAACAGCTGATCTGGCTATACAAGAGCAGGGTTAGGTGAATTTATTGTTTTACCCATCTATGGTTGTGGACGGTCTTGTCACTACCTGTTACTTTGATAATGTACATCTGGTCAGGAAGATCTGATAGATTTGCCTTGAAAATAGGTTGACCGGCATTAAAAGTTCTGACTAATTGACCAGTTAGATTCATCACAGAAATTTGTTCAATCGAAGTACCATCCAGAGATTCCAAAAGAAGATAGCCTTTGGATGGATTAGGGTAAACTTTGGTACTAAATGAGACTTTAGGAGCTTTTTTTAGCAAAACATCCTCAATCACTATAACTATTTCATCACCCACAGCGAGTGTTTCATACCCGGAACGAGGATCGTTAGATGGTCTTTCCAGGTGCAAAACGATCTTTTTGATGGAAGTATCGATGAGCATATATCCTGACCAGTATTGATCATTTGCAAACCACGATCCGTCGCCATCCAGAGGAATCGTGTCATTCAGGTTCCAGGACAATTGAAAAGAGCTATCGCTGTAAAGGAAAGATTCATCAATCTGATAAACATTGCTAGCCTGATATTCATAAGTTCCCATTGTGAAAAAAATGGTAACCTCATCATCAGGTCTGGGATTCGCAGGACTCCAGTGCAATTCTACAGGTGGTTGCTGAGCATGTAAATCCTGTGTTTGAAACATACCTGCCAGTAAGGTTAGAACAAATACGGGAAGCTTTGAAATAAGGGTATAAGTATTCCTGACCGAAAAGGTCTTTTTGAATGAATTCATTTTGATTAAATTTTTAGATGAGAAAAATCGATCTATTGCATAATTTCATTAGGTTGATGCGCTGTTTCAGCACACCACAAGAGCTTTGCTCAATGCTGGCTGGTAAAAGCCAGGTTTTCTTGCTTTAGAAAATAAAGCTTGCAGAAGGATTACTTATATTTACAATGCTACTTGTGTTTGCAATCCGAATACAAATACATTCTCAATCAGCGGATCCGGGGATTGGGTCCGCTTCTTCTGTGTTTTGTCAAATTAACTTTTCATAGGCACTTTGTTTAAGCATATTCAATAGGTTTTTATTTTACTATACAACAAAGTTACGGGATTGAAATCGCGTTTGCCTATCGGGTTTTCGGTGAAATTTTATTACGGAAATCATGTAAAGACCTCGGGCAGGGTTTTCCGAGCCATAAAAAAACCTCTGCTTTTAGGCAGAGGTTTTTCCAATTATGCTTAAAAACAATTCAGAACGTGAAATGCTGATGCAATAAATATTAATGAATATGCTGAAATTTCAGGGTTTCTTTGAGCCGCCCATCGGAAGCAGAGATCAAATACATGCCTATTGGCAGGTTTTGAATATCCAGTTTTACCTTGTTCTGCCCGATTAGCGTAAGTTTTTTCATCACCTGCCCATTCATATTGGAGAGGTAAATTTCTGTTCCTCTTACCACCGGATCAATAAAAATAATATTCAAAATGTCACTATTGGAAGGATTGGGAAATACCCTGAACTTTAAGGTGTTTTCATCAGGATTAATAATTTTTATCTGAGTTTGCAGGGGAGGATATCTGTTAACTGCGTGATCAAAGGCTGTAAGCTCATAATAAACAAATCCCTCTCCATTGAATGGAATTCCTGTATCCAGATATCGGTAATATTTTTCTCCCTGATTGGGCAGGTATGAGATAGAGGCGACTTTTGTATAATTTTTTTGATCAAAAGACCTTCTGAGTTCATAGGTGACTTTTTCGGGTTCATCACTACTTTGCCAATTTAGGTGAATACTGCCGTAACTCCATTTTCCATTGAATTGATGAATCCAGTTATTTGATAAAATTGTGTCCAGGAGAAAATAAAGGACTGCCATGTCACAACATCCATTTGGTTGGCAATATTCATAAACGATCTGCACACTACCTATTTGGTTTCCAGCACTAAATGAAATACTTCCATTAGCATTGACCCAGGCTGTGCCAAGTGTGTCAGGAGAAACACTATAAATAGACACATTATTGTTGCTGACCGGAGCATTTGTGTTTAAAGTATCATTATTGGTGACATAAAAACTTTGGATGGAATTATAACCCATAATTCCTCCATCATCATCCATAGCGACCGGAGGAGTGGTTCCATTCGTAATTTCCCGAAATTCAATATCATCCATTGCCAGGTCATTTCCTTCTCCGCCCCACTTCCCATTTTCAATAGAGATGGTAACAGAGTCGGAGGTAGTGGAAGTATACACAAATCCATAAAAGGTCCAGGCATTGGTAGAGTCATATTCCAACTCCGGAGAGACTCCTATGAGGGTATTATCAACTAAATATCGAAAATTGGGTTTAGATAAGGCTGTGTCTGAATTGAGATTTTTAAACCAGGCGCCAAAACAGTAGATTTTCCCGGAATCAACGAAAATAGTAGTTGCCCAGATATCAATATATTTAGCCCCACCAAGAGGGCTGGAATCGGGAAAATCGACCAACATCATTTTCCCTGTTCCATTGCCGAAAGTATGGTCGGTAATGGTCCAAAGAGGATAACAAATCAAAGGATTAACAGCAATCAAAACATTGCCCCATAAGTCTTCTGGTTGTGCAGGTGGGCAAATGACCATACCGAATTCAGTCGAAATATTGGGTGCCAGGGAACCGGTATTGGCAGGATGATCTTCAAAACCACCATTGGTGATAAGATTTGTTCCTTTACAGCCATCGGCCAGACAAGTAGTCCATTGACTTACCTGGGAAAAGCTCGGGTTCAATGCCGAAAAGCCAATATGGAGAATGAAACAAAGCGTAATAAATATATGCCGTTTTTCCCTATCTAGTGTAGGTTTAGAATGAATAAGAGAAGGTTTCATGATGATTGAGTTCAATTCAATCCAGATCCATTGGTAGGGTATTACAATATACCTAATAATGGTTAAAGATGAAAAGAAATAGTGTTCAGTTCTATACAAAAAATGCTTAAAATATGGCTAAAATCATTGCTAATGAAGGAGTAAGTGTGTCGTGACATGTTTGATAAATTGTGTCAAACAACTTTTCTGCTAATTGGAAGAGGGGAGTTTTGCTGCTTTTTATAGAATAAACCCTGAAAGAATCCGGCTTTGCTTATTTCCCTGTCATGAAATAGGATTGTATGCCGGATTCTTCAAGATTTGGGCAAAAAGTCTATGACAAATATATGCCCTCGAAGGGCGTTTTATAAGGGAACTTTTTGAATGTTGTTATATATTAAAATTTAATTAACAAATTGTAAGTATTTGATAATAAAAAAGTTACTATAATTTTATAGTATTAATTGTGTTATATTTTTGAAGCCGGGCTGATATATATAATTAAAAAAAGAATAAATTCTTTTTGAATTAAGAATCCCTCATATTGAGTGATGAGGCTTATTTAGCCTGAAATGGGATTTAAACCATAAAAATAACCGTTTTTGTAAAAAAAATGGCCATTGGGCAAATTTATTGAAATATTTTTTTTCTTAAGTCAAAATTCGGGTTAGTTTCGTAGGAGTAAATATTTATGAACCAGATTTCATATTTTCGAGAAAAATCCGTATCGTATATATGAATTATATGCCTGATCGTAAAACCATGCACGAACGCCGTTTTGTAAGGAATAACAATCCTCAACCCAGACTAACCTCGGTATTAAAACGCCTTAAGACTCTAGGAATTCGCTTTTCACACAAAGATTTGGTAAATATCTCATCTTTGATTTCCCTGGAATATCAATTTCGCTATAACCAGAGCCCCCCTAAAATTAAACAACGTGAGGGTACCAAGATTTTTTATGTGAGAGCTTTTGAGCAAGATTTCGTCCCTGTAATGGATGAAATGATCTCGCTTTATTTCTCCAAGGATGAAGAGAAAAGAATGGAGGTTTTTCACTCCGCCAGAACAAACCCTAGTGGTCCTATGGCCAGATTAAGACGTAGATTGAGGAAAAGAAAAAGAAAATCTAGTGATTCAGGAGATTCTGATGACGATTCTGACGAATAATCCTTTCCTGATACTAGCTACGTAACTTTTCTGGGTATAAAACAAATACCTGACTGAATAAGATGATTTTCAGTCAGGTATTTGTTGTTGGTTTTATAAATTATCAAAGATAAAATCGGTCATTTTTTTGTATAGATGGTATCGGGTATATCCTCCAAAAATGCTGTGGTTTTTATTAGGATAGAAAAACATATCAAATTGTTTGTTCGCCCTTACCAGTGCATCAACCCATTCGATGGAATTTTGCACATGAACATTATCATCAGCCATACCGTGGACCAGGAGATAGGCGCCCTGTAGGTTTGCTGCAAAATTAAGAGGTGAGTTTTCATCATACCCGGATGGATTTAACTGAGGCGTTTTGAGATATCTTTCGGTGTAAATGGTATCATAAAACCTCCAGTTAGTAACGGGGGCAACAGCAATTCCGGCTTTAAACAGCCCATTTCCTTTAGTCATACAAAGAGAAGTCATATATCCTCCATAACTCCAACCCCAGATTCCGATTCTACTGGCATCGATGTAACTTTGATTTCCTAAATATTTGGCTGCTTCTATTTGATCTATGGTTTCGTATTTCCCCAGATTCGCATAGGTTACAGCTCGAAAATCGCGACCTTTTCCTCCGGTGCCACGGTTGTCAACACAGGCAACGATATAGCCGTTTTGAGCTAACATCTGATACCAGAAATAGTCAAAAGTGCGCGAAGTGCCCCATTCGTTTAGTACTTTTTGATCCCCGGGGCCACCATACACATACATAAGGACAGGGTATTGTTTGGCCGAATCAAAATCTGCAGGTTTGATCATCCAGCCATCAAGTGTTACTCCTTCTGAAGTTTGGAAGTTGAAAAACTCTGGTTTCTGGATTGACAGATTCTTCACTGTTGCAGATAGATTTTCATTATTTTCCAGTACTTTAATTACTTTTCCATTGCTGTCTTTTAAATCTGTTACAGGGGGTTGATCAAGATTACTATAGGTATCTACAAAATAATTATACCGGGAACTGGCCGTGATTTCATGTACACCGGCTACGGTTGTCAGCTTTTTCTTCTTTTTCCCTTTCAAAGAGATTGTGTACAAATGATTCTCTTTGGGAGAATCCTCTTTTGACATATAGTAAATACGATCATTTTCCTCATCGATTCCTACAATTCCGCTGACCTCATAATTCCCTTCTGTGATAGCTTTTTTTAGTTCTCCGTCTCTTCCGTAGCGATAAATATGGTTATATCCGTTCATTTCGCTGGTCCACAAAAAGTCTTCACTTTCTTTGAGAAAAAACCATTTGTCATCGGTTGCTTCTTTGATATAGGTTTCACTTTTTTCAGTGAGAATGACGTTGGATTTTCCTGTATTTGCATTGATCAATAAAACGTCAACCTGATTTTGGAGGCGATTGAGCCGCATTGCAGCAAGTTCGTCAGAAGACTGAGTCCATTTAATTCTTGCTATATATTGATCTTTTTCCGGGCCAAGATCAGCCATAACTGTTTTGTTGGATGTCAGGTCAAACACATGAATAGAAACGACAGCGTTTTTCTCTCCGGCTTTGGGATACTTAAAACGATATTGACCAGGATAAAGAGAACCATAAACCTCCATGGAAAATTCCCTGACTTCACTTTCATCAAATCGATAAAAAGCAATTTGTTTTCCATCCGGAGACCAGGCAAATGCTTTCTCAAAGGCAAATTCTTCTTCATATACCCAATCAGTTGCTCCATTGATGATTGCATTTGGTTTGCCATCAAAAGTGATTTGGGTTACTTTTCCAGTATTGGCATCCTGGTAATAGAGATTGTTTTCAAATACATAACCCAGTTTTGAACCATTAGGAGAAAAAGTCGGATTGCTGATTTTTTTACCCTGATTAACAGGAGTAATTTTTTTTGACTTCAAATCAACGATAAAACACGTCTCGCGGGTAGAGTGGCGATAGATAGCTTCAACTCCGGTTTTCAGAAGAATAGCATTCTCATCCGCACTAAACTCATAGGATTCAACGGTATTCCCTCCCAGGTTCAGTTCACTCAAATTAAGAATCTCATCGACCTTTTGCTCATTTTCGATGCTAAAGCGGGAAATAGCTCTGTCCTCTTCAAGGATGGTGTAATACTGATCGTCATTCATCCATTTGAATTCGCTGACATAGGTAGGATAATACCGATAATAAAGCCATATATTTTCCAGTGAAATGCGCTCCTGGCTTTGTAAACCAGAGAATGCAAAAAGGCTAAATAGTAGTAACAGGTTAAATTTTCTCATGTAAGCTCGTTTTTATGCGGCTAAAATAAATAAAAAGACAATGAATGCTAGGAGGAGGGAAAGGATAAAATTGCATTTTATGCTTCATTTCCGATCTATAAAATCTCTTCAATGCTTTTTCTCATTGCTTGCAGCTTCAGGTGAAAAAGACGTAATTTGCGCTCCTAAATACTGAGAAGAAGTGTCATTTTTTGGAAATAATTTAAGATATATCCGGAACCAAAAAAAGCTTGATCTTGCTGGTTTTGCTCGTCTGATTGATGTATGGGAGGATACTTTGAGGCGTTATGAGAATGGTAAGGCGGAGCCAGACTTTGATACCCTGGTTCAAATCTCAGATAAACTGAATCTCCCCATTGACCATTTGCTGAGAAAAGATCTCGCTCTTCAACAGGAGAGACTCTCGGCCCGGAAGATTCGATTGGTTCTTCTTGATATGGACGGGACACTCACAGACGGAGGCATGTTTTATAGTGAATCCGGAGATCAGTTTCGTCGCTTTAATGTAAAAGATGGATTGATCATTCACCGGATGATTACACGGAAAGGAATGCAATTTGGGTTAATCAGCTCTGGATCGACCATTGAAATTTTAAAATCAAGAGCAAAGGCCCTGGGGATACAACGGGTGCATTCCGGGACACAACCGAAACTGGAAATCGTGGGCGAATGGATGGCTCAGATGGGACTGGGATTTGAGAATATTGCCTATGTTGGGGATGATCTTAATGATTTGCCTCTGATAAAAAAAGTAGGAATTTCTGCTTGTCCTGCTGATGCCGCTTTTCAGGTTAAAAATGCTTCTATGGTTGTTTTGACTCGGAAAGGAGGAGAAGGCTGTATCAGAGAATTTTTGGAAGATGTCCTGGGATTTGATGTTTCTTAATCTAACAACTCTACCTACTAAAACGTTTATTTAGGTAATGGAATCAATCATCATTTTTGACGGAGTTTGTAATTTCTGTAATGCTTCTGTAGACTTTATCATGAAGCGTGATAAGCAGAAAAGATTTAAGTTTACCGCCAATCAAAATGAAGCGGGAAAGGAAATTCTCAGTAAGGAAAATATAGATACAGAAGATGTGGGTACGATTTATCTTTTGGATGAAGGTAAATTATATAAGGAATCTACAGCTGCTCTGCGAATTGCCCGTCATTTGACTTTTCCCTGGAATCTGGCTTATGGTTTTGTGGTTGTTCCCCGATTTTTAAGAGATCCCGTTTATCAACTCATAGCGCGAAATCGTTATAAGTGGTTTGGGAAAAAAGACTCCTGCCGTTTGCCTTCTCCGGAAGAAGCTGCCCGATTTATTTAGTTATGAAGCCCTTTCGCAAGAATCAGGTCGTATAGAACAATTCCCGTAGCAACAGAAATATTAAGGCTGTGTTTTGTACCAAACTGAGGAATTTCAATAGCAAGTTCCGAAAGATTAACAACTTCCTGATTTACTCCTTCCACTTCATGCCCAAAAACTACGGCACAGGGGCGTCCGTCATGAGTAAAATCCATAAGATTGGTACTTTTTTCGGTTTGTTCGACTGATAAAATTCTGTATCCTTTTTGTTTGAGCTCATAGATGAGTTCTACGCAATCTTCTCTTGCCTCCCAATCAACACTTTCCTCTGCTCCGATAGCTGTTTTTCTGATTTCCCTGTGAGGCGGTTTGGGCGTAATTCCACAGAGATAGACCTTTTCAATGAGAAAGGCATCTGCCGTTCTTAAAACTGCTCCTACATTATACATGCTGCGTACATTGTCCAGAACGACTATCAATGGGTTTTTCTCACTGCTTTTAAACTCATCTACAGAAATGCGTTGGAGTTCCTCCAGTTTTAGCTTTCTCATATCAGAACCTTCAAATTTTCCTGCAAATATAGTTGATCTGAAAAGGAAAGGAAAAGTGTGAATGAAAGGTTAAACAAAGGATGGAGAAAAAAGTGTTAACAAGACCTTAACACTCTCTAAAAATAATGCAAATATAAGGTGGAAAGAAAACAGAAATCCAAATAAATTAAGATCTTTGGAAGTCAAAAATCCGATAGGGCTCTGATTAGGGCATTATCCTTATATTTGTAATATGTCAAACATTGAACCTCAGAATGATAAAACTGCCGAGCTTCTAAAGAAAGTCCGTAAGATCGAGATAAAAACCAAAGGCCTTACAAATCAGGTTTTTTCCGGAGAATATCACAGTGCTTTTAAGGGCCGTGGAATGTCCTTTAGTGAGGTGCGTGCATATCAATATGGGGATGATATTCGGAATATTGACTGGAATGTAACAGCCAGATTTGAAAACCCTCATATTAAAGTTTTTGAAGAAGAACGGGAGATTACGGTGATGTTATTGGTGGATATCAGCCGTTCGACTTTATTTGGAACTCAGCAAAACCGGGAGCATGTAGCCCAAATGAAGCAGGAGATAATGGCTGAAATTTGTGCGGTTTTGGCTTTTTCTGCTATCAATAATAATGATAAGGTTGGGGTGATGTTTTTTACTGACCGTATCGAAAAATTTATTCCTCCAAAAAAAGGGCGGAATCATATTCTGAGGATTATTCGTGAGTTAATAGATACTGAACCTGAAGGAAAAGGAACAGATCTGGCAGAAGTATTGAGGCATCTGACCAATATGTTGAAAAAACGAAGTATCGTTTTTATTCTGTCAGATTTTATGAACACAGGTGCGTCTTACAAAGAGGCCCTTAGCATTGCTAAAAGAAGACACGATGTAGTTGGATTGCATCTTTATGATGATCGGGAAACAGAAATTCCCAATCTGGGGCTAGTGAGAGTGAAAGATGCAGAAACCGAAGAAACAGCCTGGATAGACACGGCCAATAAAGCTACCCGGGTCAGCTATGAAAAATGGTATCGCGACAATCTTGAGCGCACCAAAGAGATCTTCCTGAGATCAGGCGCAGATTTTACCAGTATCAATACGAAGGATTCCTATATTCAAAAGCTGATGAATTTGTTTATCAGGAGAGAAAAGAGGCGATAAATTATTTTCGATTGTAATTTTTTAATATCTTTTGTTTTTATTTATTGTCAAATGTGCTTATATTTGCTATCTCATTAGCAAGCATAACCTATGGCACAAGACTATGACAAAATCATCAGGGAGAACATTGAGGAGTTGGTAATTCCCCTGGCCCAAAAAGTACTACAATTAGATTTAAGGCGGACGGAAGAAATTCCTGATGATCTACACACCACTATAGAGAGAAGGCCTGATTTTTTGAAGAAGGTTTTGGGAGAGAATCAAAAAGGCACTTTCATTTTACATATAGAGTTGCAGGTGGCGAATGATCCAATCATGGTGGAGCGTATGCTCGAATATTATGGGATTATTCGAAGGAAGTATCGTTTACCTGTGTTGCAATATGTGTTGTATCTGGGAGGCAAAAGGCTGCGAATGAAAAACAGGTTAAAGGATTTTGACCTTCATTATCAGTATCGGCTGGAAAATTTACAATCGGTTTCTTATGAACAGTTTCTCCAATCAGGCAATCCGGCAGAAATTATTTTGGCGATTTTGGGTGATTTCAAAGATAAGGCAAATGGCACTGTAATTGGGTTAATTTTGCAGAAATTGACAGAACTGTCATTATCAGGAAAACGTATTGATAAGTATATAAAGCAATTGGAGATCCTATCTAAATTGCGTAATTTACAGGAAGAAACCATTAAAGAGATTGAACAGATGGCACTTGTATATGACTTGAAAACGGATATTCGATATCAGCAGGGAGTTGAGGAAGGCTTTGAGAAAGGAATTGAGAAAGGAA
>JAGQVA010000428.1 GCA_020438265.1 Bacteroidota bacterium | reverse complement strand
TGGCTTGTGCAACGATTGCAGCAGAACGCGGTCATCAGGTAGATTTATTTGAAGGAGAAAAAGAAATTGGCGGTCAGTTTAATCTGGCGAAGGTGATTCCAGGCAAGGAAGAATACGCCGAAACCATTCGTTATTATCACACTCAGATTGAAAAACATAAGGTTTCTCTCCATCTCAATCACAGAGTTACGGCAGAGGAGTTATTGGCTGGCGGATATGACGAAATCGTAATGGCTACCGGCGTAACGCCACGCGAAGTAGATTTTGAAGGAGCAGATCATCCCAAAGTCCTGAATTATGTAGATGTATTGTACAAAAATGCCTCTGTAGGAAAATCCGTTGCGATTGTGGGTGCGGGAGGAATTGGTTTTGATGTTGCCGAATTTTTAGCCCACAATCACGAAGAAGAATCACCGAGCCTCAACACTGAAAAATACATGGAAGAATGGGGCGTAGACATGCTTTACAGCAATCCTGGTGCGTTGACTCAGGCCAAGCCTGCCCCTTCTCCCCGGGAAATTTATCTGTTGAAAAGATCTTCTGGTAAACACGGGAAAAACCTCGGAAAAACTACCGGATGGATTCACCGTTCCAGTCTGGCGATGAAAGAGGTAAACATGCTTTCCAGCGTAACTTACAAGAAAGTAGATGATCAGGGATTACATATTTTAGTGGGCGAAGAAGCCCGTTTGCTGGAAGTTGATAATGTCGTGATCTGCGCCGGTCAGGAGCCTTTGAAAGACATGTATGAAAACCTTCAGACCCAGGGCCAATCGGTACATTTAATTGGCGGAGCCAATGAAGCGAAGGAGCTGGATGCACAAAGGGCGATTAGGGAGGCCTCTTATTTGGCGGCAGAGTTGTAGCAGCTACAGGCCTAAAGGGCCTGTATGGGCTGATAGAGCCTATAGGTGTCCCTATCCCCACAGGAGAAGGAGCGTAGTCGGGCTTTCCCAAGCCCGACTCTGAATGGGTATCTGCCAGATCCAGTCTTGTAGAACATTGAAGGAAGATCGAAATTTGATTAGTACAATGGCTGGCAATAATAATATAAAATCAAAAAGGATACGAAATAGGCCTTTAATTAAAATGTTAAACTACCTGCTGATAATTTTAAATTTGGGTCTCATATTATCCCTTATTTTTTATGAAAACACGAATGGAAGTGACAAAGCTATAATTGCTTTTACTTTATGGTATCTCATATTAATGGTTCTAAACTTTACTTTGGCATTACTTTTAAAAAGCTTAAAAAAGGAGTACAAAATTTTCTTAAAAATAGGCTTGGGATATCTTGTCTTGTTTCTGCCAATTCTGTTTTATGTTGCTTTTACTGACTGGTAATGGGAGCATTGGAAACATTAATGGTTAATGTTGAAGAAATTAATTTATAAGAAAAATGCCTATTTTCAACCAGTAACACAACAAGCTAACTGAATGAAAAAAATAGCCGATTTCTTCTACCAAAAATCCACGTTGATTATTTCCATAATTTTAACCGTGGTGACCTTTTCCTACCTCTTTTTGGTCATGATCGACTTTGGAAAATGTTTTGAAGTACCAGACAGCAGTGTGAAATCCCTCGGTACCTCTTTTGGGTTTGGCAATGAGACTGTAGTTCAATTTTTGTCCATTCGCTCTGAGGAAATGCTTGTCTGTTATCAGGCGTTTAATATGATTTGGGACAATATATTCGCGCTGCTTTATGGATTTATGTATGTTTCGTGGGTCTCAGTCACCCTCAAACCCTATCAGGAAAAGGTTAAGTTTCTGAATCTTCTTCCGTTTATTCAGACGCTGTTTGACTGGCTGGAAAACTTCCAGCTAACCCGAATCGCAAAATCTTATCTGGCAGATGGACAAGTATTATCTTCTTCGGTAGAATTAGCCTCTGCTTTTTCGATGATAAAGTGGGTGGTTTCTATGTTGGTTTTTATAGTCATTTTTATTGGTATTGGGTTGAGAATTGTTGATGTGGTAAAAAGGAGAAAAGCATAATAAAAAAGTAGAAAAATGAGCAGGCAAATATTAGGGTTACCATTATTGATATGTGTACTCTCTCAGGCATGCATTAACTTTGCTGGTGAATGTAACACTGAAATCAAAGAAAGAAAATGTAATCCAGAAGGCAATTTGCAAGCTATTTCTCTGATGACAGATTGCGGCGCAACGACTACTCCTTCTTATGGAATTAGGATAGTATTAAATTGTGATAATCAAACAGTAGGAAAGCCTGAAAATACAGTTGTAGGGAGTAGCAGAGGAATGTCTTTTTTATGGCTTTCGAATGATACATTAATAATTGTGGGAGCAGATACAACTGGCGGGTATGTAATGAAAAACGAATTAAAAATTCCTGAATTAAATAGAGAAATAATCATCATTCAAGAATAATCAAAAGATAGAAATAAATCATGCTCTTATTACTATACATTTTTTGAAAACCTCCCACAGATAACACAGATCCCACAGATAAACCCAATTGTTAAGCGCATAGATCCGTGAAATCTGTGCCATCTGTGGGAAATATTAAGTGTAACTAAAAAGTGTACGCTAGAGAAATTACGATTCCCATCAATGATCTTTTGTAAATGCGACACATTTGCATTTATAAATACTTTTCCTAACTTCCCCTCAAATTGATTGACAATCGAAATCCCATAAAAGGGATTATCATTAACCAACATCACATGACAAACAACAGTATCTACGACGTAATCATCATCGGTGGAAGCTATGCTGGACTTTCCGCAGCTATGGCCCTGGGGCGTTCATTGCGAAACGTACTCATCATAGACAGCGGTTTACCCTGTAACAGGCAAACTCCTCACTCGCATAATTTTATTACTCACGATGGAGAAAAACCAGCTGTAATTGCCGAAAAAGCAAAAGCGCAGGTATTAACATACAAATCCGTAACATTCCTTGAAGGGCTTGCCATTAGCGGGAAAAAAATAAAAAGCGGTTTTTCTATAACTACTCAGGCAAGAGAGGAGTTTCATGCAAAAAAACTCCTTTTTGCTACCGGCATTAAAGATATCATGCCAGATATAAAAGGTTTTTCAGAGTGCTGGGGAATTTCCGTCGTTCACTGCCCTTATTGTCATGGATACGAAATTCGCCACAAAAAAACCGGTTTAATGGCCAACGGAGAAAAAGCTTTTCACCTATCCTCACTGATTAGCAACCTGACGGCCGATCTAACCATTTTAACCAGAGGAAAAGCCGATTTTAAACCAGAGCAAATTGACAAACTGAATGCTCATAATATAAAAATTGTAGAAACGGATATTGCCGAAATAGAGCACAAAAGCGGTTACCTCAAAAATCTGGTTTTTAAGGATGGAAAGCGAATGGTTTTTGATGCGGTTTACGCTGCGATTCCCTTTGTCCAGCATTCCGATATTCCCGTTACTCTTGGCTGTGAGTTAGCCGAATCGGGGCATATTAAAGTGGATCAGTTTCAGAAAACAACGGTGGAAGGGATTTATGCTTGTGGGGATAATTCGACGGGTATGCGTTCTGTGGCGAACGCTGTGGCAAGTGGGAATTTGGCGGGGGCGATGTTGAATATGGAGTTGGTGCAGGTGAGTTTTTGAGAAAGAAATTTGGTATATTAGACCATGTTTGGGATACAAACATAAGTTTTTTGAAAAAATGGGAATGGTCAGATAACTTGGAGGTGTCTAAAAACTTCAAGTTATGCAAAAGAAATTTACCGAACTGACCGATTCCCAGTGGGAAGTTATTGAAAAATTCGTTTCCCACCATAAACCCAAGAAACATTCGCTTCGAACGATCCTCAATGCGATCTTTTGGATTACCCGAACCGGGACGCAGTGGCGCAACCTTGACAGTAAATACCCGAAGTGGGAAAGCGTGTATTATTACTTCTATATCTGGTCAAATAATGGGACATGGAATGAGATTACCCAAGCCTTGGTTTTGCTAGAGCGAAAACGGCAAGGTAGAGAAGAGAAGCCAAGTGTGGTAGCGATTGACAGTCAGAGTGTTAAGAGCGTAGCTTTGATTGCAGAGGAGAAGCGAGGGATAGATGGAGGTAAGAAAATCAAAGGCCGAAAGCGCCATATTATGGTGGATCACTTAGGTCTTTTATTGGCCATTTTCATTTCCCGAGCTGATATGCATGATGGAGAGGGGGGCGTGGAAATGCTTTGGCAACTGGAGTTGGTAGCAGAGCGATTGGAATTGATTTTAGGCGATGGCTCTTATGGGGGAGCCTTTAAAGAAGTGGCAGAAGGCATTTATGGATGGAAAGTTGAGACCACTCAAAGACCTCCTACAGAAAAGGGATTTGTCCCACAAAAAGGAAGGTGGCAAGTCGAGCGATCTTTTGGTTGGCTCAATTTTTTTAGAAGGTTGTCAAGAGATTTCGAGAAAACCAATGAATCAGCCCAGGCTTTTGTTCAATTAGCTTTCATAACTATCATTTTGAACAGATTAGGCTGATTTTCGTCCCAAACATGGTCTTAATCTTAAATAGTCTTCGGATCTTGGAGTAATCACTGGCAATATTCGGGTCTAATAATTCTTCGGGAAACTTTCCTTCCTGACTATATTCAGCAGCAAAGTAAAGGACCATATCCGAATTATAAATCGTCTCCACATCCTCTTTTCCAAAGCGATAACCATTATACCAGGCCTGCATGAGTTCAAGCGTTTCAACTTCCTGATCAGGTTTTATATCAATTCCTTTGATAATATCCTTCACTTCATTTTGCTTAAAGCCAAGCATTGAGGCAAATTGTTTGTTTAGGCTAATATTTGTTGCAATATTAAACCCGCTGGTAAGGCTATCGAGGGTTAAGGGAGATACTCCCGTTATAAATAATCTGGCAATCACACCACTTTGGGTACCTACTTTTAAGGCTTCATAGAATTTTCTGACAAAGCCATTTTGTCCTACCATTTCCTGAAAATCCTGAAACCTAAAAGACAGAATTTCATTGGCAAAATGGTCATATTCATCTATTAGAAGGTAAATCTTGTGTTGGGGAGCGTTGAGCTGAGTAACCCTGATCATATGCTGGATGATCTCGGCAGGAAATCGATAATTTCTGATTGTTTGCTCGTCAAAATTACCTAATAAATCTTGATAAAGCCCTAAATAGGTAAGCGCACTATTTTTTACATTGGTAAGAAAACCCTGAAAGGCGTTTTGGGGAGTAGAGGTATCTATTTGTGAAAAGTCAAATTTTAAAATAAGGTATTGGTTGGCTAAAGGGGTAGGTTTTTTT
>JAGQVA010000427.1 GCA_020438265.1 Bacteroidota bacterium | reverse complement strand
TGGCCAGTACTACGCTGGTAGATATTTACAAAAGACTGGGTGGAGAAGACAAAAGCGATCAGCACTTTCTGCTTGCCTCCAAAGGGCTGACCTTTATGTGGGGAGTGATTGCCATTATATTCGCCCTGATTGCCGGGCAGTTTGAAAACCTGATTGAGTATGTGAATATTCTCGGTTCGCTGTTTTACGGAACGATTTTAGGGATTTTTATGGTAGCCTTTTTCTTCAAAAAAGTAACCGGGACGCCTACATTTGTCGCAGCGATTATCGCAGAGTTGATCGTGATTTTGGGATTTGCTTTGCCTGAGATCAATCCGGAAGTGTTTACCTGGGACATTGGATTTTTGTGGTATAACTTTATTGGGTGTGTGATTGTGGTGGTTTTGGCGGTGGTTTTTGAGCGGGTTTTTAAAAGGAATAATTCTTAGTCGAATTCTCTTTTTTTCACGATGAGTTTGCTGAGGTAAACCTTTCTTCGCTCGGCGCGCTCTGCGTACTCCGCGTGATTCTCTAATCCCGCATAGTATCTTTTCTCACGCAGAGTACGCTGAGACCGCAGAGGTAACCGTTCTTCTCTCCGCGCACTCTGCGACCTCTGCGTGATTCTTAAACCCCTTTTTCTCTTTTTGCAGTAAAAAATACGGCTAATTTTCAAAAGACCTACTCACCCAATCTTCCATTTCTAGACCATAAATTTGTGTTATCTCCAGGATGATTTCAAAAAGTGTACGGTAGTAAGGTAATTATTCAATTCTAAATTCCTTCCAAATTGATTTTTATATTTGAGGGGATGAAAATATTAATTATTGAAGACGAAAAAGATCTCACAGAGGATATTGCAAACTACCTTGTTAATGAAAATTACCTCTGCGAATCCGCTTCTGACTATCATGAAGCCATTGAAAAGATCTACTTACATGAGTACGACTGTATTCTTTTAGATCTGATGCTTCCTGGTGGTGATGGGCTGAGCATTCTAAACGAACTCAAAAAGCAAAATAAGCAGGATGGGGTAATCATTATTTCTGCGAAAAATTCGCTCGAAGACAAGGTTGCAGGCTTGAAATTGGGAGCCGATGATTACCTGGCCAAACCATTCCACCTGGCAGAACTCTCCGCCCGAATCCATTCGCTAATCAGACGTAAACAATTTGACAGCAATAATATCATTGTCCAAAATGAATTGACCATTGATATTCAAGCCAAAACGGTGACTGCAAAAGATACCCCCATCAATCTTACCAAAAAAGAATTTGATTTATTGCTATTTTTTATTGGCAATAAGAACAGAGTGTTATCGAAAGGAGCTTTAGCAGAACATCTTTCCGGAGACCTTGCAGATATGTTTGATAACCACGATTTTGTTTACGCTCACGTAAAGAATCTGAAAAAAAAGCTCAAAGAAAGCGGATATGGAGGTTATTTGAAAACAATTTATGGAACGGGGTATAAATGGGAACTATGACCAAATTACTCGAAAAACCGCTAAAAGCATTTGCGCTTTATTCGCTCCTGATCCTGATGATCAGTATTCCTGCGTATTTCCTTGTCATTGACCATATTTGGCTAAATGAGCTGGATGAGCATAACCAAATTGTCAGGGATCGAATCGTCCAGCGTTTTGAAAATAACCCAGTTACATCCGAAGAATTAGCGTTGATCCTGAAAACATGGAATAACCTCCAGACAGATACAAAGATCCAGCCGATTAACCATTCTCAGATAACTACCGATAGCATTTATGAAGTAGAAAAAGGAAGATACGACAAAAATGACGGCTGGGAAGAAGATCGTTTTAGAGGATTACAATCATACTTTGAAATAAATGGATTGCCATATCGGATAATGGTCGAAACCAATGTGGAAGAAGCTGACGAGACCCTTCTGGCTATTGCGCTGGTTACTTCGGTTTTCTTTATTCTCCTTATTTTGGGATTTATTTTGCTGAATAAAAAGATAGCTCAAAACACCTGGAAACCCTTTAATAACACCCTGAAAGCACTAAAATCATTTGATCTGACAAAGGAAAAGCCGATTGAATTTGAGGAAACAGATATTTTTGAATTTCATGAGTTAAACCAATCGCTTCAAAGTTTGATAAAGCATAGCATTTCAACTTACCAACAGCAGAAATCATTTACAGAAAATGCCTCCCACGAACTACAAACTCCGATTGCTTTGCTCAAGTCAAAATTTGACCTTCTGTTTCAGGAAGAAGATTTAACTCCGAAGATGTCTAAGCTGTTGAACAGCATCGAAATTCCGCTGTCAAGATTATCCCGGATCAATAAAAACCTGCTATTATTGGCGAAGGTAGAAAACCATCAATATAAAGAGGTCGAAGACCTGAAGATTGATCATTATCTAAAAAATACACTAACTCTTTTTGAGGACTATCTGGCTGAGGAAAATCTCATGATACATTCTTCAGATGACCAATTAGAAACCATTAAAGCCAATCCTTTTCTGTTAGAAACCTTTTTGGGCAATCTTCTTTCAAACGCAATCAGGCATACCCCCGCCGATGGAAAAATAGTCATACATATCAAAAGCAATCTGTTAGTATTTTCCAATAGTGGAATCAAACCTTTAGATTCAGAAAAAATATTTCGCCGGTTTTCAACGACAAGTAAAGAAGTAGTTGGAAGCGGTTTGGGACTGGCCATTATCAAAGAAATTGCTACCAGATATGGCTGGAATATTTATTATGATCATCATGATGATATGCATTCTTTTTCAGTAAGCTTCTGAAAATTCCAAATTTCTTCCAAATCATCTCCGATAATTGTGAGATAAATGGAATTATTCAAATTATAGTATCATGAAAAATGTATTAATTATTCTCGCCCTTTTATTTCCGCTTTGGACCCAGTCCTGCGCTCAAACCTCAGAAAATCAACATGTTCCGGAAAAGGTAAAAACAGCTTTTAGTCAAAAATTCCCTAAAGCCAAAAAGGTGAAGTGGGAAAAAGAAAATGAAAGCGAGTGGGAGGCTGAATTTAAAATGGACGGCAAAGAGTATTCTGCCAATTTTTCCTTAAATGGTGATTGGATGGAGACAGAATATGAAATTAAGGAATCTGCTATCCCTGCAAACATTAAGACGATTCTCGATAACAACTTTTCCAATTATGAAATTGAGGAAGCTGAAATGGCAGAGACCTCATCCGGAAATTCTTACGAATTCGAGATAGAGCAGGGAGAAGAAGTATTTGAAGTAGTCATTGATGCGCAGGGAAATGTATCACAGAAAAAGAAAGAAGACGACGACGATGATGATGAAGATTAATCTATCACTGATAATTATTTTCTTTTTGATCCCATCCGGGCTCATAGCTCAGAAATCTACCATTACCCTTTCAGGTACGACAAAGGATAAGGTTTCCAACGAAGCCTTATCTTTTGTAGCGGTAGTTACGAAACATGCCAGCGATTCCTCCTTCACTTCGGGCACGATTACCAACGAAGAGGGGCTGTTTACCCTTACAGATCTTAAACCCGGGGAGTATGTGCTTGAACTTTCAATGCTTGGCTATAAAAAATACTCAGTCCCATTATTTGTTGGTTCCAATTCCGACTATTTAAACCTGGGGGTGATATTCATGAGTGAAGATACCGTGACACTTGGTGAGGTGGAGATTACTGCCAAACAGGACGCGGTTAGTAGTAAAATGGACAAGAAAACCTATTCTATAGCAGATAATATAAGTCAGAGTGGAGGAAGTATCATGCAATCTATGCAAAACCTCCCGGGCGTTACCGTTCAGGATGGGCAAGTACTACTTCGGGGGAGCAATCAAATCATGGTTCTGATTGATGGAAAACAAACTGCTATTACCGGTTTTGGCAACCAGAATGGATTGGACAATTTACCTGCCTCCTCGGTTGAAAAAATCGAAATTATTAATAATCCTTCCGCCAAGTACGATGGCAATGGCAATGCCGGGATTATCAATATTGTAATGAAAAAGGAGGACCAGGAGGGGTTCAATGGGAAGGTGGGTCTTACTACAGGCTTAGGGGCGTTATGGGTTCGTAAGGAAAACTATCCGGGTATCCGACCCCAATATCAACAAACCCCCAAAATAAACCCGTCAGTATCTCTGAATTATCGAAAAAAGTCGATCAACCTTTTTTTGCAGGCGGATAACCTGTACACTCAAACTCTCAACAAAAATGAATTTGTAACGAGAACCTACGATGATGGTACCGTCATTAATCAGCAACTAAAACGAAATCGAAATATCAATTTCTTTACCTCAAAAGCAGGAATAGACTGGTTTATGAATGATCAGAATAGCCTGACTGTCTCAGGATTCTTCAGCAAGGAATCCATCATGGATCGTGGCGACCAACCGTTTTTCGATAAAAATCTGGCGGAGCAGTTACGATTATGGCAGTTTCTGGAGGATGAGGTTTTGACGGCTGCGATGGCTTCTGTCAACTATGGACATAAATTCTCAGAACCCGGCCATCAATTGAAGGTAGGTTTTAACTACACTTTTGACAGAGAAGATGAAAAATACTTTTTTGATAATACGCTTCCAACCTATACAAGTGAAGAGTCTTTTAAGCTGATTGCTGACCAGCGTGTGGCGGATTTCAATCTGGATTATATACGACCTCTTAAACATGGTTTACTGGAAACGGGACTCAAATTTCGCCGACGAACCATTCCTACAGATATGCAGTTTTTTCCGGGTTTTAATTCTCCCCTTGATCCTGATGCGGATGGAATAGCTACCTATAAAGAAACGATTCCTGCTGTTTATGGAAACTACACTTATGAGACTCGAAAACTGGAAGCAGAACTAGGCTTGCGTGTTGAATATGTCGGGCTTACTTATGAAGTTGACCCCAATCACAATACTTATTCAAGTGATGGCTATCATTATTTTCAGCCCTTTCCCAATGCAAGAATTACCTTGAATCTGAATGATCGGAATAAATTATCAGCCTTTTTCAATCGAAGAGTGGACAGACCTGATGAAGTAGATATCCGAATTTTTCCCAAATATGATGATGCGGAAATCATTAAAGTAGGGAACCCCGCTCTAAGTCCTCAGTTTACCAATACCTTTGAAATTGGATACAAAAATGCCTGGGATCAGGGGTATTTTTACAGTGCTGTTTATCACCGCATTTCAGATGGTACGATTACCAGAATTGCGATGACGGTTGATAGCACAAATTTGATTTATAATATTTCTCAGAATGCCGGAAAAAGCTATAACACAGGACTTGAAATTGTTCTTTCACAAAATCTGTCT
>JAGQVA010000426.1 GCA_020438265.1 Bacteroidota bacterium | reverse complement strand
ACCTTTGTTTCGTTGATTGAGTCAACTATATTTTGGGTCAACAATATTATAGATCAACTAATTATTATGGTTACACAATTTTCACTCGCCTTTCATTTAGCTAATGCTGTCAAGACGTTGGTAAAGCGGGTATCTGAACGATTTGAAAAGGAAGAGGTGCCAATTAATATTCATCATCATTATTTATTGAACAGGCTCTCTTTGCAAACAGATATCAATCAATCGGAATTGGCAGCGATGATGGAACGCGACAAATCTGCAGTGTTACGTCATATCGACCAACTGGAGGAAATGAAACTGGTGGCTCGTGAACCTGACCCAAATGACCGACGCAAAAAACATCTGGTGATTACCAGCGAAGGTCAGGATTTACTGAATCATACGCGCCAGCTGATCTTTCAAACGCTGGATGAAATGCTGCAAGGAGTTTCCCAGGAAGATGTTCAGACTTTCCAGAATGTGCTCATGCACATGCAAAGAAGTGATTTAAATTAAAATTTTTTACCCAAATCGTTGATTAAATCAACTATATATCATATCAACTTTTGATTCAATAAATGATTATTTACGTCAATCAAATCTTACTATAAAAACATGAAAAAAGGAATTTTCCTGGTGTGGTTAGGAATGGTGGTAATCGGTACCTCAAATGCACAAACAACATTTGATTTGCAGGCTTGTATCGATTACACATTAAACCACCATGCCAGCACAGAGGTGTATCAAAATCAGATGGCCATTTCGGCCCAGCAGGCTCGTGAGGCCGTTTCTGGCTATTTGCCTCAGGTCAATGGCGCTGCTTCTCTGGATGACAACCTCAAACGACAAACGACAATTATTCCCGCTGGTGTATTTAGCCAGGAAGATATAAAAGTGCAGTTTGGTAACCAGTATTCGACTACGGCAACGGTTCAAATGGATCAGGTGATTTATGATCAGTCTTTGATTTATGGTCTGAAAGCAAGTCAGCCAAACCGCGAAATTTCTCGCCTGAAAAAAGAAAAAAACGAGGAGGATCTTATTACGCAGACTGCTAAAGCTTATTACCAGGTATTGGCAACCCGTCAAAAACTGGATTTACTGGCTGAAAATGAACAGAAATTTCAGGAGCAACTGGAACTGGTAAAACTTCAATACGAGAAAGGAATCGCTAAAAAAATAGATTACGATCGTTTGCGTGTGAGCCTGAATAATGTACGCTCCCAACAGCAAGTGCTGAAAACCAATGAAGAACTGGCGCTCAATCGTCTCAAACTGGCGATGGGATTACCCCAGGAAGCAGAGCTGGAATTAACCGGAATTTCTCTTATGGATTTGACGATTTCCCAGCCTGAATCAGAAGCTTTTTCTCCACAAAATAATCTCGATCTTCAGTTGCAGGTTCAGAATATTGCCTTACAGGAAATTGATCTGCAAAGAAAATCAGCTTCCCGTTTGCCTTCAGTTTCTGCTTACGGGCGCTATGGTGCTCAGGCTTTGGGGAATGAACTGGGAGCTTCTTATGGCAACTGGTTTGACTTTTTCTCTATTGGTCTGAAAGTAAATGTGCCGATTTTCGGAGGAATGCGTCGCAATAGCCAGATTTCTCAAAGTCGTCTCAACCTGGAAAATGCAAGAATCAATTATGAGCTCACTCAACAGAATCTGGATATGCAGTTGCAAAATGCTTATACCGCATTAACCAGTGCTCGCATAAGCCTTGAGAATAACCAGGAAAACCTGGCCCTTGCCAAAGATGTGTTTGACAATAGCTCACTTCAATATCAAAAAGGAGTTGCTCCTTTTTCAGACTTTATTAATTCAGATTTTGCCTATAAGGAGGCCCAAAACAACTACATCAATTCAGTTTTGGATTATCTCACCGCCAGGCTTGACTACGAGCGGGCAGGAGGTTCTCTGACTGAATACATCCAACAACTTTAAACCAGGCCATTGGCTTTTGGCCGTTAGCTCTTGGCTAATTGCTAATCGCCAAAGGCAAAAAGCTAAATAACTAAAAAAGAAATGTTAAAACGAATTGTTCTGATATTCACTGTCATCGCTCTCATATCGATAGTGGCCTTTACACTTGCTGCTAATAAGAGAGAAATTGATGCAAAGAAACAAGTGGTAGACCGCTCTCATTTTACTGTGGGAGTGAAAACCGTGCCAGCGGAAAAGGAGGAAATTTCTGGTAACGTCTCTTTACCTGCCAATCTTGAAGCGAATAAAGACGCGAAAATTACTGCTTTTACTCAGGGAAGAATTGAATCTTTCAGGGTAGAACCTGGTACACGCGTGGCCAAAGGTCAGGTAGTTGGACATATTGATACCAAACTTCGGGAATTAAGCCTGAAAACCACTCAGTTGACGATTGACAAACTGGAGCAGGATGTACAGCGCTACAAGGAGCTGTATGAAGGAAAAGCGGTTACTGAGGTGAATTATCTCGATATGAAATATAATTATGAGAATTCACGCTTGCAGGCTGAGCAGATTGAAAAGCAAATCGAAGATGGAAAAATTGTTTCTCCCATTAGTGGAATCGTAACCGGGAAAAACGTAGAGCCAGGCGAATTTGCCAATCCCGGAGCAGTGCTTGCCACGGTTGTGGATATTTCACGCCTCAAGGCGGTAGTAATGGTAGACGAACAAGTCGTTTATCAGCTTGAAAACGGCCAGAAAGCCGAAATTAAGACAGACCTTTTTCCTGGAAAAACCTTCAATGGAACCATTTCCTATATCAGTCCTGAAGCTGATAACAACCATAATTACCGGGTAGAAGTTACCATTCCTAACCCCCAAGATGCAGAGTTGAAAGCAGGTGCATTTGTAATGGTTGATTTTCAGTTGAGTCATGATACCGATGTGCTAATGATTCCTAAAATCGCCTTGATTGAAGGAGTAAAAAATCCTGCAGTTTATGTGGTGGAAGAAGGAATTGCCCATTATCGCAAAATCGTACTGGGACGTGAAAACGGGGAGCGAATTGAAGCTGTTTCCGGGCTTAATCAAGGGGAAGAAGTGATTATTTCCGGCCAGATTAACCTCGCCGACGGAAGCCCTGTAGAGATTATTAAGTAACCGGAAACCTTGAATTTTTTTCACTAAAACAATCTAAAGACAAATGTCTCTTACAGAAATATCCATAAAACGCCCATTATTAATCACAGTTGCCTTCGTGGTACTGATTTTATTCGGCGTCATTAGTTATAATAATTTGAACTACAACCTCTTGCCGAAGTTTGAAGCAAATGTAATTTCGGTAAGTACGGTTTATCCTGGTGCTTCTCCTCAGGAGGTTGAAACCAATATTACCAAACCTGTTGAAGACGCGATCTCAGCTATTGAGGGAATTGATCAAATCTCATCAACCTCTACAGAAGGGGTTTCTATCGTAATTGTCACCTTAAAACCTGGTTTTAGTACCATTAATGCCCAGCGCGATGCAGAGCGGAAAATTGGGCAAATCAAGGCGCTGTTGCCTGAAGACATTGATGATCCGGTAGTCAACCGGTTCAACACTGAAGAAATTCCTGTGCTGCGAATCAGTGCAACAGCCAATATGTCCCCAACAGAGTTATATGATTTGTTGGACAATCAGATCCGACCGATCATATCCAATGTTGAAGGTGTGGGAACTGTGCGTTTGATTGGTGGAACCGAACGTGAAATTCAGGTAAATCTTGACAACGATAAATTAAAAGCATATAATCTTTCACCTGCTCAGGTGAGTCAGGCGATTAGTCAGGCAAATAGTTCTTATCCAGCGGGTAATGTGCAAACCATTGGCACGCGTCTTTCCATTCAGTTTGATGCGAGACTGGCTAAGGTCGACGAACTTAGAGGCCTGATTTTGCGGGAAAATACGGATGGAAGTAAAGTCCTGCTCAGTGATGTGGCCATCGTAACTGACGGTCAGGAAGAAGTAACTACACTTAACCGCATTAATGGTCGCCCAGGGGTGGGACTTGAGATTGTAAAACAGGCCGATGCGAATGCGGTGGAGGTGAGTGAAAAGGTAAAAGCTACCTTGACAGATCTGAAAGAGCAGTTTGCCGCACAATCGCTGGATTATGAAATTGCGATTGACCAGTCTACTTATACACTGGAATCGGCGAATGCTGTGGTTAAGGACTTGTTTCTCGCAGTTTTTATCGTAGCTGCGGTTATGCTGATGTTTTTGCATAGCTTGAGAAGTTCATTATTCGTTCTCGTAGCGCTTCCCTCAGCAATGATTCCGACCTTCATTTTGATGTCTCTTTTTGGTTTTTCATTAAACCTTATGACTCTGATGGCCCTTTCTTTGGTTGTAGGTATTCTGGTAGATGATAGTATTGTGGTGTTGGAGAATATCTATCGGCATCTGGAAATGGGCAAGGATAAACGCACAGCAGCTTTGGAAGGCCGAAACGAAATTGGGTTTACTGCATTGGCGATTACCCTGGCTGACGTGGTGGTTTTCGTACCGCTTGCTTTGAGTACCGGATTGATTGGAAACATTCTCCGCGAATTTGCTTTGGTCGTTGTATTCTCAACTCTGATGAGTTTGTTGGTAGCATTTACGCTTACTCCAATGTTGGCTTCCCGTTGGGGGCGATTGGAGCACTTGAGAGAAAATAGCTTGTGGGGAAAAATTAGCCTTGGTTTTGAACGATTTCTGGATAATTTGAAAGAAGAATACGGCAAAATGCTTCAATGGAGCTTAAGACATAAAAGCATTGTTTTGATAGGCGTTTTTGTCCTGTTGGTGAGTGCGGTTGCATTGGTGCCTGCGGGTTTTATTGGAACGTCTTTCATTACCCAGGGAGATAGGGGAGAATTCGCTGTACAATTAGAACTTGCTCCTCAGAAAAGTTTGTATGAAACCAATCAGATCAGCCGTGAGGTAGAGGAGTTATTACTTACTCATGAAGAAGTAACGACTGTTTTTGCCAGTATCGGTACCCAAAGCGGAGCCAGAGGAGGAAGTTCTACTTCTGCTAACCTTGCAGAACTTTCCGTGAAACTGGTAGATAAAAACGATCGTGATATTTCAGCGGATGATTTTTCCAATATTGTTCGTGATGAAATTATGAAAATTCCTGGTGTGAAAGCGACCATTGTACCGACCAGTATTACTGGTTCCAGCCAGGCTCCAATTCAGATCTCAGTGAAAAGCGCGAATAATGACCAAATCTGGCCTGTGGCTCAGGAAGTAGCTAAAGCTGTGAAAACGACAGCAGGAACGGATTATGTGCAGTATAGTACCAAAAGTCTAATGTCACAGGTTGAAATAAAAAATAAAAAAAAAAAA
>JAGQVA010000425.1 GCA_020438265.1 Bacteroidota bacterium | reverse complement strand
ACCCAGGACAATTATTTTGGCGCTCTCAAGGGGAGCCTCTGAATCCTGATCAGAGACTTTGCCTCTGATAGTTTGCGTTACAGATTGGCCATAAGCAAAGTTGCATATACATAAAATGATGAGAAAAATAGAAAGAGAAAAGTGTCGTTTTGTGATGTTTCGCATAACTGGTATTGGTTATTTTATATTCAACCCTATGACATACCTATCTCTGGGAAACCCTTACTTTAGGTTATAAATTTTTGTTAACATATTGGATATCAGGGGTTCCGGAAGAAGATTTTTAGAGATGCCTGAAAAATATTTGGTGACTAGGAATGAATTAAACTCCCGAAATACCACTCCCTCATTAGGCGTTGTCATCCGCTCATTTTCCGCCTTCAATCAAAAGTTATGACTTGAACCTGAAGGCTTATTGCTTTAGATTGGATACAGTTTATTTATACATTTAACACAATCACAATCATGAAACATTGGAAAAAGAAATCCCTCTGGGGATGCTTTGGAGCCTTCTGGCTGTTTTTGATTCATCCCGCTTTTGGGCAGGATAATTACATCAAGGAAATGGTTCCTCCTACCCCCAACGCTGCGGCTTTGGGTGAGTTCGCTGATATTCCGGTCAGCCATCATACTGGAGTAGCTAATATTTCCATTCCCATTTACACAGTGTCTGAAGGAGAACTTCAGCTACCCATTTCCCTGAATTATCACAGTTCCGGGATAAAAGTGGACGAAATTGCCAGTTGGGTAGGGCTGGGTTGGTCATTAAGTGCGGGTGGGATGATTTCCCGAACGGTCATTGGTGCTCCTGATGAAGGTCGGGTTGGTTCGACCGGGGGGGCTTCTCCACGTTCGCCGGCTTCGGGAAGCGGTTTTTACAAAGATTATGGAATCCCTCAGGCAATGAAAGATCCTACTTGTCTGAATAATCCGAATTATTATGTTCCACCTAATAATGTGTGTAAAGATTATTTTTGGGATGCAGCTAATGGGTTTTTGGACACAGAACCTGACCTTTTTACTTTTTCCTTTGCTGGTCATTCAGGAAAATTCTTCTTTGATGAAAACCGTACTCCCCACCTGATTCCAGACGGGGATATTCGGATTGAACCTATTGATAATCCCTCATTCTTCTTTGCCTGGAAAATGACCACTCCTGATGGGCGAAAGTATTATTTTGGAGGAAATGGAGCAACAGAGAATGGTTATACCGATCCCAATGGCATTGGATTTACAACTGCTTACAATCGGTCCAACACTGTCTGGTATCTGTATCGAATGGAAAATCAGGATGGAAGTCGGTGGATTGAATTGGACTATACTTCTGAAAAATACAGTTTTGCCAACCGTCTTTCTCATTCAGTTACTTTTGGTGCTGGTTGCGCTTTGGTTAGCGGTTCTCCTACTGCAGCGCCTCAAACACTGATGTTGACCAAAGTTGATGGCGTGAGATTATTAAAAATCAGGACCAGTTCTGGAAGAACAATTGTTGATTTTGTTCCTAAAACTGCCAACCGTACGGATCTTTCCAGCTATATAGGTGGTTTTCAGCAACTGAATACAGAGGCAAAACCCTTACACAAAATTAAAATTACCCAGGGCAGCTGGTGTAAAGAATTCGTGCTGAATACTTCCTACTTTCAAAGTCCCATGGATTTGAATTACTGGCCGTTATATGATAATGGCTATGATAATAACTCTGCCAATGATCCTGATACACGCCGCCTTCGGTTAACCTCCATTCAGGAAATTAGCTGCAGTGGATTGTCCACGCCTCCTTATGTATTTACTTATAATACAAGTCATTCGATTGCCCGCCGTTTTTCTCTGGCCAGAGATGCATGGGGATATTATAATGGGGCAAATGGGAATAAAGCGCTGATTCCCAGTGGAGTACAAAAGCCTTGCGATAATTCCACGTTGTACACCGGTGCTAACAGAAACCCTAATCAGACAAAAATGAAGGCCTGGATACTTACCAAAATTCAATTTCCGACGGGTGGGACCCAAAAATTATTTTATGAAGCACATCGGGAAAATAATAACGCCAATACCTCCATTTTGGGTGGATTGAGAATAGAGAAGATAGAGACGGATGATAAAACGGGTGGACCGTTGATGGTGAAAAATTTCACGTATGGAACGGGTATTCTATATTCAGGCCCTTTATCCTATCAACAGCAAAGTCCAGGGTCAAATACGACTGCTGCGATGGACCCTATGGTTTTTCATTTGGGGCAAATATTAACTTCATCCTTTAAGCCTGCCATGCAAAATACTCAGGGGTATCATATTGGGTATTCATGGGTAGATGTGGATGAAGGCAATAATGGAAAAACACGGTTTGAGTATTATAATACCTATCCTGCCCCGGTGATGAGTTATCCCTACCCTCCTACCCTTCAGTTTGTGGGTAATGGCCAGCTGAAAAAGAAAACGGATTATGATAACAACCTCAATGTAGTTGCAGAAACTGATTACCTGTATCAGGTTCAGGATATCGGTAGCAGCCTTACCGTATACCGTGTGGCCAAACTTAGCTGTGTGAATAACTGTAATAATATTTGCTCAGATCCTTATTGTGAGGAGTTTAATATACGTACACTTTATTCTTTAAAAGTACAGCGAAACCGCTTAGTTTCGACTATTACGCAAAAAGATGGAGTGACTACAACCTCTGACCTTTTCTATTCTACCAATACTTCTCCAGACAAAATCCACGATAACCCTGTCAAAATTATTTCTACAAAAAGTGATGGCGGAGTTAGTGTAACCAAAAATAAATACACCAGTGATTACAGCGTTTCGGTACAGCCTGGAACAGGGACGAATATTACCATTCAGGATATGCTGAATAAAAACCTCAAGGGGATAAAAATAGAGCAACAGATTTGGGAAGGGCCTGATACGAATAATCTATATCTCAAAACAGGAAGCATAACCGGCTTTTCTGATGTCAAAAATGCTGGCAGTACCAACCAGAAGAAAATTCTCCCGGTAAATCTATTTATTTTGGAAAGTGCAGATTTGATCCCTGAAAATGACTTCTCTCCGGAAGAAGGCTGGAATAATGCTACTGGCCAGTATCAAACCTATATCCCTGGTTATCAGGTGAGTGGAAAAGACTGGTATCATAATCGGGTAAGTTACACTTATAACAGCGATGGGAATTTGGTCGAACAGCAATTAACCATGGGGAGCCCTCAGGCTTTTATCTGGGGATATGACAACCTCCTTCCTGTTGCACAAATTTTGAATGCGAAAGAAAGCGAGGTTGCCTATACAAGTTTTGAAGCGAATCAGACCGGAGGATGGAATATTCCGGGTAATTCAGTTTCAGGCGGAAAAACGGGTAATATGTCCTACAACCTGAATCAGGGCAATATTCTGAAAAATGGAATCACACCCGGAAGGTATATTCTTTCCTATTGGGCAAATGGCAATGTAAATACTTCTGCGGGAACACCTACCCTGGTATCGGGTAGTGATACGGATAGCAATGGCTGGACCTATTATGAAAAAGAGATTTCATTTTCCAGTCTGGGTAACCTGACCATTTCCGGGACGGGAAAAATAGATGAGTTGAGATTTTATCCGGAAGGGGCGCAAATAGCTACTTTTATTTATAATGAACGGTCTGAGCTGGTCGAAAAGATTGATACAAATAACCGCCCTCAAATATATGAATATGATGAGTTGGGGAGGTTGAGAATGATCAGAGATCATAAAGACAATATTCTCCAGAGATTTACTTATCACTACAAAAACTAATTTTTCTTCTTTTTAAGCACAAAACCATGAAACCATTTATAAACATAAGTGTGGGGCTTATTATGGCCTTAGGGCTGATCCATACAGCTTTTCCCCAAACCGGCACGCAGAACTATGTTCAAACAGAAGTAGCCCGGGAGCCTGTAAAAAAAGAAGCAGATTTTTCTGCACTCAATGACCTTTCAGAGCGATATAGAGCAGTATCTTATATTGATGGGATAGGTAGAAAAATGCAACAAATTGAGGTGAAAGCCAGCCCGGATTCCCGGGATATGGTAAGTTTCTCTGAATATGATGAATTCGGTCGGATTCCCCGTGAATACATCCCTTATGAATCTACTCAACTCAATAATGGCCATTTTCGGATTGATCCGGTAACAGAACAGGCTTTATATTTTGGCTATATGTCGATTATTGATTCTGTTGATAGAAATTTTCCTTTTGCTGATAAAATTTTTGAAGCGTCCCCTCTTGATCGGGTTAAAGAACAAGGAAAACCGGGGAAAGACTGGCAACCGGGGCAGGGTCATACAATCAAAAATTCCTTTAGAAAGAACCAGAATAATATTGGAATAGACTATGTGCGAAAGTGGACGTTTGATCCTCAGACGGGGCAATTTGTAGCTGCTGGATTTTATGGATGGGGCCAACTTCTGGTAACAGAAATGGAGGATGAAAATGGAAGTATGATCATTGAATATAAGGATAAATTTGGGCGGATTATATTGAGACGGACGCAAATTGATGCGAGTTCTGTTCATTCGAATCCACATAGCTGGGCCAATGTCTATTATTTTTATGACTTAAAAGGAAATCTGCGTCATGTATTACAACCTGAAGGAGTCAAAGATGCTGTAGCTGCCAATTGGGATATTTACAATGGCAATATTCTTGACAATTTTGCCTTCTCCTATAATTATAATGATCGTAATCAGGTAGTTGAGAAAAAAATTCCAGGCGCTGGCTGGACTTATATGGTCTATGATCCACTGGATCGTCTGGTGTTGACTCAGGATGCTGCCATGCGTGCCAATAACCCCAATAACTGGCTTTTCCAGAAATACGATGCACTCAATCGTCCAATAATTTCAGGGATTTATAGTTGCCCTCTCAACATTACCAGAGTACAAATGCAGGAGGAAGTAACCACCGGTTGCCATAATGGAACCTATCAACTAAACGAGGAAAGGTCTGGAATTAACTTCAATCAGCAACATGGATATACCAATCAGGCTTTTCCCTTTTCGAATCATATAACTGCCTGGCATCAGGTTATTTGGTATGATCATTATGATTTTAATCTGGACGGGATTCAGGATCGGATTTATCAATTTGAGCCCAAGGTTCCTGGAAATACAAGTTTTCTACGTGTGAAGGGAAAACCAACAGGAACCCAAACCTGGATATTAAATCCGGATACTGATATGCCGACGAGTCTGTTATCTGTAACTTTTTATGACTCAAGAGATCGGGAAGTTCAGATATTCTCCCAAAATCACCTTGGTG
>JAGQVA010000424.1 GCA_020438265.1 Bacteroidota bacterium | reverse complement strand
ATAAAGGTCTAATGCCTCTTCTGTGCTGACCGCTGTAGGTTTTTCGCAATACACGTGTAAACCCATGTCAATCGCTTTTTTTACCGCCGGATGCCTCCTGCCTGTAACCTGGGAATCAAAATAAATCTGATTGGATTCATCAGCCAACGCTTCGTCGACATTGGTTGTAAAAGATTTAATTCCAGCTCTTTGGCAGAGTTTTTCCAGTTTGCCCTCATTTCTTCCCACCAGAATGGGAGCAGGCATAATTGTCTCTGCCGGCCCAACCCAAACACCACCTTGTTTGATGATTTCAACCATGGAACGCATCAGGTGCTGATTGGTGCCCATACGGCCGGTAACGCCGTTCATAATTACCCCCACATGATGGGTAGTAATGCCGTTTTCTACTGTAGTTTTAATTGATCTATTGCTCATAATGAATTAGCTATGTGTGTGGTAAGCTTCGATAATTTGTGTTAAAAAACTATTCTGATCCATTCCCCAATAGTGATTGGAAAAGATCTCGACTTCGTTAAATCCGTCAAATCCAGCCGATTCAACCCAGCCACGAATTTGTTTTACAGGAATACATCCTTCTCCCATTAAGCCACGATCAAGGAGAAAATCATTGGTTGGTACTTTCCAATCGCATATATGAAAAGCGAAAAGATTTCCATTCTCCCCACATCTCTTGATTTCTGCTTCCAGACCCGGTTCCCACCAAACGTGGTATACATCTACAGCAATTCCTACCCAGGGTGAATGGATTGCTTCGGCCATATCATTGGCAGATTGTAAGGTATTTACTGCCGAGCGTGTATCTGCATACATCGGGTGAAGGGGTTCAATGGACAGTTTTACACCATTTGCTTCCGCGTGGGGAATCAGGGTTTCAATACCAGACTGAATCTGGGCACGGGAGGTTTCCAACGACTGACCGGGTTCAGCACCACAAACCAGCACTAATGCAGGAGCTCCAATAGCAGCAGCCTCATCCAGCAGTTTTTTATTATGGTCAATGGCTTTATTTCTTTCGCTTTGATGAAGATTAGGGAAAAATCCTCCTCTTACATAAGAAACCACTGATAAACCAGAGCTGGAAAGCATTTCGCCCGCTTTGGCAGGACCCATAGGTTTAATAGCATCTTCCCAAACACTAATTCCTTTGACTCCAGCCTGGGTATATTTGTCAATCGCTTCTTCCAAGGACCAGGGTTTGGTCGTAATCGTGTGAATACACAGTTTTGATAAATCCGGATTACTCATTTTGTGCAGGCGAAAAAGGTGTAATAAGGTTGATTGTCAATGATTCGTTCCAGGTAAAGGGCTGCTTCTCTGATGTGATAATCTCCCCACATGCTGGACTCTCCGTAAGGAATTTTGCTTCCTTCAGGGACGTAATCCCAGCCATTAGGGCGGTGATAGATAGAATGTAACAAAATTCCCTGATGATTGGGATCTGTGCTTAAATAGGGTTCATCCAACAAGGTATTGAGGGTAGTCAAACCTGCCTGCCAGTATTTTTTCCCAGCTTCTGCATCGCCATTTTCATTGAGGTATTTGCCCAGGCGCAGTAATCCCTGACAGCCAATGGCCGCAGCAGAACCATCCACGGGTTCGTAATCATTAAAAGGATCAGCCGGACGGCTATAAATATCACCCAGTTTATGCAATTCCGGCGCTCCGGTATCCCAATAGGGAATTCCGTCCGTAGCCGTATAATCAATAAAAAAGTCGCAGGTGGCTTTGGCCGCTTTCAGATAAATCGCTTCGATTTTCTTGCGTCCGCCATAAGGCTCCAAATCAGCATCTGAAACCGTTTTCAGATATTCCAGTTGCTCGGGGAAACCACACATCGCCCAGGCCAGACCACGTGTCCAGGTAGTAAATCCTGTATATCCCTGCTGAGAATTTGGGCAACGGAAATTGCCATCATTGGTATTAAAAACAGCTTCGTGAGCCGTACGACCCCAGATATCGTAAATGTCTCTTCCTTCTCCGTAATAGACAGAATAATCTGCAGTAGATATTCCGTGGTGAATGGCCCTTTCCAATAAGCTCGTTTTTTTATCATTTTCCCCCCAGATCGCAAATCCCAGTTCGTGGCTGACAATCAAAGCTCTCACTGTGCGAATGGTATCGACAAAAAGCGAATGAGGCCCATTAAAAGAATACAAATATCCTCCTCCAGGCCGTGAAGTCCATCTTTTTCCCTGAACTGCTCCGGAGAGTTTTAGCGCCAGTTCATACGTTTCCTGTTCCCATTGATCGTGATGAATTTTTCCTTCTTTCATCAGGCGAAGGAGGTTTCCATAAGTACTGACATTATTAAATCCGTGATCATGGACCCCAAAATGACCTACGTGAGAAGCCATCAGAGTTTTGGTGGCTTCGCGGCCAAGCTCAAGAAACGCATCATCCCCGGTTGCATCAAATTGAAGGATTTCTGATCCAAACTGGAAACCCTGGGTCCATTCAGTCCACCCTCGGGTAGTATACTTTCCGGCAGCAGTAAAAACCGGTGCTCCCTGGGCCGGGTCAAAATGTTTGCGGATTAGGTGTATTTTCTCCCCGGATAAATCCCAAAACCGATGGAGTTTATGGCTTAAGTCGGAGGCAGTAATAGTATGATTTATTTGCATAGAAAAATTCGCTTAGATGTTATGGTTCATTAAATAGAAAGGTATCTTAAATTAACAAGTTTAAATCCCTGTGATCCATTTAGATGTAAGGGCAATGGATTTCTACTGATTTAAAAGCCGCAAAAAAGAAAAAAATCAGTAGTTTATCTATGATCGCAATATCTAAAACTAATCAACAAATATCATTTTCTATTCAATTTTAGACTTTTGACCACAATTAAGCAGAGAAACAATCTTTAGTTTCAGGTCTTATTTACTTATTAAACTCACAAAAACATGAATGAAAAAAATACTACCAGTCGCCGCAGTTTTATCAAAAAAACCGCTTTAGGCACTGCCGGGCTTGCGGTAGGAATCAGTGCAAAAAGTTACGGGCGAATTTTAGGTGCCAATGACCGCATCAATGTAGGAATCGTAGGATTTTCCAACCGTTGTCGTGGTTCTCTCATACCTGCTTTTCTCAATCATAGTGACAAACTCAATTTTCGTATTACCGGCCTTTCTGATATCTGGAACAGGCGACGGGAAGAAGGGGAAGCCTACATCAAAGAGAAAGCGGGAAAAAAGGTAACGGTGTACCGCAATAATGAGGAGATGTACGAAGATGATAAAATCGATGCCGTGATTATTTCAACTGCCGATTTTCAGCATGCCCTTCATTTGGTCGAAGCTGCCAAAGCTGGCAAGGATGCCTATACAGAAAAACCCTTCGCCGAATCCATGGCCGATGCCAGAGAAGCGATGAAAGCAGTTGAAGAAGCAGGTATTGTGGTGCAAATTGGTTCGCAAAGAAGAAGTGGTAAAAACTATCACGCTGCCAATGAATTTATCAAATCAGGCAAATTTGGTGATATCAAAATGGTGGAAATGACCTGGAATGTCAACCAGCCGGGAAGATGGCGACTGCCTCACCTTACTTCAACAATCAAGGAGTCTGACACCGATTGGAAACGATTTTTGATGAATCGTCCGTTTGAAGAATGGGATCCCCGCAAGTACCTGGAATACAGGCTTTTCTGGCCTTATTCCTCAGGAATTCCCGGTCAGTGGATGTCTCACCAGATCGATACCGTGCATTGGTTTAGCGGATTGGCTCACCCTCGTAGTGTAGCTGCCAATGGAGGAATTTATATGTGGAATGACGGACGGAAAAATTTCGATACCATGACCGCTGTCTTTGATTACGGCCCGCTGGATGACCCAGGCAAAGGATTTCAGGTTGTGTATTCATCGCGCTTTTCCAATTCAGCCGGAGGAACCAAAGAAATTTATTATTCCAACGGAGGAGAACTCAATCTCGACACCAATAAAGTAACTCCCAATGGCGGGTTAAAAGAAAGACAAGCCAAAGCCATGAATATGGAAGCCAATCTGCTTGAAGAATTTGACCTGACCGAATCAGACGTAAAGGTAGTGACCTCAGCCGATACCGGAGCCGATGATATGACCAGCCTCCACATGCTTAACTGGATGGAATGTGTCAGAAGCAGAAAAGAAACCAATGCGCCTGTACGCGTCGGTTACAATCATTCCATCGCCAATATTATGACGACTGCCGCCCTGCGTACAGGCCAATTTGTCACCTTTGATGAAGAAACCCAGGAAGTCATGGCTGGAGGAAAAGTATTTAGATATTAGACCCCTACAATTCTCAAAGTGTTCCCGGAAGTCTGTCAATTAAGGCTTTCCGGGATTCTTTTCTAATCATTATGGTTTTTTGACGATTTTTGTGGGGTACCCCTTTTTTCACCACATAGCCACATAGATTATATATAATAGTTCCCAAATAGAAAGAAGAAAACATAGAAGTTCCAGAAGGTTGAAACTGAATTTTCTATGATTTCTTTGCTCTCTTCTTTAGGCGATACAGTGCTTTTTCTATATGGATATGTGGTAAAAAATGAAGATCCCGCATTATTTGTTTGAGATCTATTATTTTTTAAAATCAATGAAACGAAAACTAACCTTCTGGCTCGCTTTCATAATCACCGCCATTTTTTTCTCCAGCCAACCCACTCCAATGATGGCACAAAAACCTAAAAAAGGGGTAAAATTTGTCAACCAACCAGAAAATAAGCGAATAGAAGTCTGGATCGACGGCCAGTTTTTTACCGCTTACATCTATCCCGAAAACATTGCAAAACCCGTCCTTTACCCGCTCATTACCACAAGTGGGAAAAAACTCACAAGAGGTTATCCGCTGGACACAATACCCGGCGAAAGAATCGATCATCCCCACCACGTAGGCTACTGGCTCAATTACGGCGATGTCGATGGGCTGGATTTTTGGAATAACAGCCTGAGGCATAGTCAAGATAAGAATGATCGATACGGAACCATTTATCACTATGAAGTCAACGAAATAGAGCCAGGCAAAAAGCGCGGAAAACTAACCGTAAGCGCAGTCTGGGAAGACCATGACGGAGATGATCTCCTGATTGAAAAAACTGAATTTACCTTTTCTCAAAAAGGAAATACACGCATCATAGATCGTATTACGACACTTACAGCTCAGAGTGAGGAGGTCCGTTTCACAGACAATAAAGAAGGGATGGTTGCCGTGCGTGTTGCCCGCGCCCTGGAACTTCCCGAAGAAAAACCTGCCTTTCTCATTGGCAAAGACGGAAATCCCACGCCTGAAAAAGTCCTCGACAATACAGATGTAAAAG
>JAGQVA010000423.1 GCA_020438265.1 Bacteroidota bacterium | reverse complement strand
CATTAGGATGTAACCTTGCATATAACCATTTATTAATTGGATGAGTAAAAATTTTCTTCATGAATTTGTACCCGTGATCTCCGGGACCCAGGCCATCGCCATGTGCGAGGTAAAACTTTTTCCCGAAAAACTCTTTTTCAATGGGTTCAAAATGAATAATCGCTCCAAATTCCTCACTCAGGTAATCTTTATACCATAAATCGTGATTCCCCGAAAAAATATGAATTTGAGTTCCACGATCAGCTAATTCTGCCAGTTTTCCCAATAGCCTGACATAACCTTTGGGCACTGCGTGTTTGTATTCAAACCAAAAATCAAAAACATCACCTACCAGATATAATTCTGCGGCCTGATCCTTAATCGAATCCAGCCATCTGACAAAATGTTTCTCCCTGACCAGGCTTTTGGAATGGTCGGGAGCTCCCAGGTGGAGATCTGAGGCAAAGTAGATGTTATTTTTGGATTTCAATTTCAACGAGATATAAAAGGAAAGACTTCAAGGCCCTTTTTCAGAGCGCTTGAAGTCTTTAATGATTATTGTAAGAAGCTAAACTTCTCCGTTTTCTACTTCTATATTAATTGAGTCTTCTTTATTGCCAGAACCATTTTCAGAGATTGGGTTTACTACTTTTTCCTCTTCTTTATTTGGTTCAATTTCGTACGGATTGACCTCTTTAAATGGTCTTTCTCCGATCAGCCTAACCATATCTTCTTTAAAAATGACCTCTTTCTTCAGCAGCTCCTGAGCAATCTTTTCCAGTTCTTCCCTTTTCTCAATCAGAAGTTTTTTTGTTCTTTCATAGGCATCATCAATAATTTTCTTTACCTCTTCATCAATGGTTTTTGCTGTTGCATCTGAATAAGGTTTGGTAAAATTATACTCATCTCCATCCTGGAAAGAAACCTGGCCAACTTTACTATTCATACCATAAATGGTAACCATTGCATAAGCTACCTTGGTAATATGTTTCAGGTCGCTCATTGCTCCCGTAGAAACTTCGTCAAAGATGATTTCTTCAGCTGCTCTTCCTCCAAGTGTCATACACATATCGTCGATCAATTCATTATAGCGACGCAGGTATTGTTCTTTGGGTAAATATTGGGCATATCCAAGTGCAGCCAAACCACGGGGGACAATAGACACCTTAACCAGCGGGTGGGCATTTTCAAGGAACCATCCTGATACTGCGTGTCCCGCTTCGTGATAAGCAACAATTCTCTTTTCCTCAGGAGAAATAATTTTGCTTTTCTTTTCCAGTCCACCAATAACACGGTCAATGGCATCCTGAAAATCATCCATTTCCACTGCGTTTTTTTCTTTTCTTGCAGCAATCAGAGCTGCTTCATTACAGACATTCATAATGTCGGCTCCTACAAATCCCGGAGTCTGGGCCGCCAGTTTTTTGACATCTACTGCATCTGAAAGGGTCAGTTGCTTCAAGTGAACCTTGAAAATCGCTTCACGCCCTTTGATATCGGGAAGATCAACGCCAATCTGGCGGTCAAAACGTCCTGCTCTTAATAATGCAGGGTCTAATACATCAGGGCGGTTGGTGGCAGCCATCAAAATAACGCCGGTATCACTGCCAAAACCATCCATTTCTACAAGAAGCTGGTTAAGCGTATTTTCACGCTCATCATTTCCGCCGGTAACATTCATCCGGCCACGACTTCTACCCACTGCATCAATCTCATCAATAAAGATGATACAAGGGGCTTTTTCTTTTGCTTGCTTGAAAAGGTCTCTGACACGGGCTGCACCTACTCCGACAAACATTTCGACGAAGTCTGACCCACTCAGGGAGAAAAATGGCACTTTTGCCTCTCCCGCTACAGCTTTGGCCAGGAGGGTTTTACCCGTTCCGGGAGGGCCTACAAGCAGAACTCCTTTGGGAATATGACCTCCCAGTTTTTTAAACTTCTGAGGATTTTTCAGGAATTCAACAACTTCCTGAACCTCTTCTTTGGCTTCTTCAAGGCCTGCCACATCGTTGAAAGTAACTTTTACTTTATTTTCTTTATCATAAAGATTCGCCCGGCTTTTGCCAATATTGAAAATCTGCCCTCCGGCAGCTCCTCCTCCCACTCTTCGCATAAAGAAAAACCATAAGGCGATTAGAATCGCAATTGGGATTAAAATTTGAACGACATCTCCCCATTCAGTCTTTTCTACACGCTTGGGACTCAGCTTATTTTCCATGACATAACGGTCCATGGTCTCGGCAGAACCTGTCTGTAAATAAAACTGTGGGCCGTTGGCACTTATTTTCAGGTTTGAATCAGTTGATTTTTTGGATGCATATTCTATCCCTTCTTCTGTCAGATAGATCTCCATTTGTGTCTTATTGACGATCACGAGATCTTTCACAAATCCTTTGGAATTATAGTCAGCAAACTCGGGGAAACTGATCTCTCTTGAACCCGCCTGATTTTGCCACATCAGAGCTCCAAAAATGAAGAATGCCAGCACCAGTACATAAATCCAGTAAATATTATTATTATTCTTTGGATCCCTTTTTCTATCAGTTGGATGATTATTTTCAGCCATAAATGCTTATCGATTCTGTATAAATGGTATCAAACACCAGATTAAACTTAAAGTTACACCTAAATGTTGGAAACCCAATAAAATGTAACTTACTCAATTTCTATACCTCCGCGAAAATACGGTCAAAATTACAGGTTTGAAAATGAAAAACACATAATTTCTTTTTCTCTTAATGATACGGTTAAGTATGTGTTTCGTTGATTTGCCCATTTTCCTTCGTAAATGAACATGTTAACCCTCAAATCATTGAATGTTAACAGCTTCAGGTATGGACGATTTATGGATTTGTTTATTGTATTGTCATGGTTTTATCTTTTATTCTCCCAGGTGGTTACATCATTGATTCTTTTCCTCACTAACAGATAATATTGGGCTAATTTATTTTTAATATCTTACCGGAGCTGAAAGTAACCGGTAAAATATTGAGCAAAATATTTGAATCAGAGCGTCTTATTGTCGAGGAAATTCGCAATGGAGGAGGTAAAACGCAGGTTTATATAAATAAACTGTATGCGGACCACTTCCCAAAAGTACGCAGATTTATTCAGCGGAATAGCGGCTCGGAAAATGATGCAAAGGATATTTTTCAGGAAGGAATGATGATTCTGTATAAGCAGATTATGAAAGACAAATTCAGGGGGGAAAGTCGAATCGGCACTTATCTTTTTTCGATTTGTCGTTATCTGTGGTATCATCAGTTGGAGGATAGAGGAAAAACAAGAAATTTTGCTCCCGATTTGAGTGAACTTGAGAAACAAAACCTGATATTCCCTTATCAAAAAATCCTGCAAAAACAACAGTGGAGCTGGATTGACAAAGTGTTTTCCCAACTGGCAGATGATTGCCGAAAAATATTGCTGAACGCACTTTATTACCAGTACTCGATGGAAGAAATCGCCCTGCAAATGGAGTTTGAGAATGCCCAGATTGCCAGAAATAAAAAGTATAAATGCCTGAAAAGGCTGAGAGGATATCTGGATGAACACCCGGAACTGAAATCTATTTTGAGAGATATAGTCAATAACCCCACGTGATTATGGAAAATCAGGCTACCTACGAACTCATCGAAAAATACCTCAATGGAGAACTGAGTGGAGAAGCTTTGGCCAATTTTGAAAAGCGATTAACTCATGAACCTGATTTGACCGCTGAGTTAGATGAAATTCGCGCTTTGCATCAATTGGTGGAACTGGGGGGAGATCAGATTGCTCAAAGACAAATCAATCAGGCAGCAGATCTATATGAAGCGCAGCGTAGAGTTGTATATCGCAGAAGGTCAGTAGTATTGGGTATGGTGGCCATACTGGCGATGGTTTTATTGGTTTTTTATCCCCGATTAAAGAAGCTGGAAAATATCAATGATCAGTTATTTGCAGAGAATTTTAGGCCTTTTCGGGCACCCTCAAATGTCCGTAGTGATGATTCTGCCGAATACTGGGAGGAAATCCGCCAGGCTTATGAGACAGAAAACTATTCTGAGGTTATTACACAACTGGAGAATAAAAGACCATCTTCTCAAGATTATTTACAGCAGTTTTACCTGGGGATGAGTTATCTGGCGAAAACGCCATCTCAGCCTGACCATGCCATTTTGGCATTTGAGAAGACAATAACCACTGATAATGACTACATAGAAATCGCAGAATGGTATCTGGGGTTGGCATATTTGAAAAATCAGCAACGTGATAAAGCGAAGCTTCATTTTCAACAATTGATTGAAAAGGGAAATACCTATCAGCGTGAAGCAATCCTTGATCTTTTGGCGCGGATAAAATAAAAAGATACACCTGTCAGGAAAAAAGCAAGGATAACCGCCAGCCAATAATACGTTCGTGTCCCGATATCAGACAAATCCAATGGGGTAGTGGAACCAATCAAAGTGAGTCCGCCCCAATAATAAGGATGACTGATTACCGGGTCGGCTGAGGAAAGAAACGCAATTTTTGCTTTTTGTAAGGCTATATCCTTAGGTAAGCCTGTTTCCAGGTTCACGTACACTTCCTGAATCAGATCAGCTGTCGCTTTATCATCCATTTGCCAAAGACTATACATGATGCTGTTACATCCTGTATATTGAAACCCCCGGGAAATGCTCATCATTCCTTCACCCTGAATCCATTTTCCCAAACCGGTGTTACATGCACTCAAAACAGTCAATTGAGCAGAAAGGGACAGATTGTATAATTCATAAGCATATAAATAATCATCTCTGAGTGGGGGCTCATTTTCCCTGAGTTTTCCAAACGCTAATCCTGACAACTGGGGGTTGGTATCATTGACAAAGGCATGCATCGCCAGGTGTAAAATGACCGCTTTAGGTGAATAACGATAAAAATGAGCCTCATTAGCCTTTGACCCGGACAAATATTTCCCACCCCAGATTTTTGCTGCATTTTCTACCTCCTGTTCATTATAAGCAAGTCGGGAAAGATTCTGCCTTTGATCCGCGATCTGATTTTGTCCATTATCATATTTTGGGGCAAAACCCAGGAAAGAATATAATGGTTTTGCCTGTAAATGATCTTTATTCTCATGGATAAGCAGGGATGCAGAATTAACATAACTGACTGCATATTTCTTCAAAAGATAAGGAAGGGTTTGATAATTTCGGTTTATAGAATCCACCCCATGTGTGAGCAAAAGATCGAATGGCAAATAACCCAGCATTCCATCAGGAGAAATAATCATTCGTTTTATAGAGTCTTCCGCAGCAAGTAATGAATCAATGGGACTAATGAGTTTTTGATAGAG